>CALJJR010000115.1 GCA_937973905.1 uncultured Arenicella sp.
AAACAGCACCCAAACCGTCAGGGCAAAAGAGCCATCAGCCAAACGAACGGACAGAGAAGTCGACCCCTCGATAGTCGGAAACAGCACCCAAACCGTCAGGGCAAAAGAGCCATCAGCGAAACAAACGGACATAAAAGTCGACCCCTCGATAGTCGGAAACAGCACTCAAACCGTCAGGGCAAAAAAAAAGGCGCGACTCGTGCCGCGCCCAAACCACCAAAGGAGGATGGAGGAGATGTGCAAGCTGTATTTCACTCGAAGTTAAATACAACTCTAAAAACTTGTCTGTAGCGACTTACTTTTGATCCTTTGGCTAACCAGCCCGGCCAGTTCAGTTGCAACACGTAAATTATCGGCTTTCAGCGCCCTTCAGTCAAAGAATCTGGGTGTTTTTCACTTTTACTAAAACCCCGTATGTTATTGTTTTTAAAAGAATATAAAACGTTGGAATTAGTGATATAACTAGATTTCATGGCTTTTGACTTAAACATAAATGATTCTTCTTACTCCAACTTGCTAAGTATGCCCGATTCTTTATAACCAAATAATGATGCTCAAAGGCTATAATTCAAGGGCTAAAAACCACGCTAGTTAATCCGACGTGAAACATTCGCACGCCTCATCCTCGAGCACACTTGATCAAATTATCTCGGCCATCGATGATGGGCTTCGAGCAACCTTTACTCAACCGCCGGCAAATCGCGCCTCTCCTGCTCAAGGGTATAAGGAAGACCCAATTCTCGATGATCAGCAACTATCTAACGAATCTGCTGCGTTGATGCGCGTTAATCATGTCGGTGAAGTCTGCGCGCAAGCTCTATACCAAGGCCAAGCTCTAACATCACGCTCAGCTGCTGTGCGCGAAAAAATGCGAGAAGCCGCCGATGAGGAGATTGATCACCTGAACTGGTGCTATCAGCGAATTGAAACCTTAGGCGGCCACACTAGCTTGTTCAACCCCATCTGGTATGCAGGCTCATTCGCTCTAGGAGTGGGCGCCGGCTTAGCTGGGGATAAATGGAGCTTGGGTTTTCTCGCCGAGACAGAAAAACAAGTTGTTGAGCACCTGCATTCTCATCTAGAGCGATTACCACCGCAAGATATCGTTAGCCGAGCTGTGGTAGGACAAATGGCTGAAGACGAAGCCAAACATGCAGAGATGGCAATATCCGAAGGCGGGGCCGAATTGCCAGCGCCTATCAAGGGGCTGATGAAGCTGACCGCGCGCATAATGACCACGGTGGCGGAGAAGATTTAAGCTACTTGACCATACCGAGCTCGATGCGCGACAAATAAAGCACTCGCGAATAGAGCCACCGCACCCGCCTGATGAGCGGCTCCAAGGGATACCGGCACAACCATCACTAAGGCCGATATACCAAGCACCACTTGCAAGACTAAGACGCATAACGGCCAGGCTATGCCCGTAGTGAACTTTTGCGATCGCGCTAACCACGCCAAGCCAACGATGGTTGCAATAACTACCACTGCGAATGCGCGATGAATAAATTGGACCGTTACTGCGTTTTCAAATGCGTTGCGCCAGGTTGGGGTCATCGCTAACAGCCCTTGAGGGATCCATTCTCCGCCCATTTTCGGGAAGGTATTTAATATGTACCCTGCCTTGGTACCTGCCACGAAGCCGCCGCTGAGCATCATTAAAAACACGATTAACACAGCAAGAAAGCTAACCTTTAAGAACGTCGCGCTTGATTCCTTATGCATTAAATCACCGCGCAGAAAGCTCAAGGCATACCACCACATAAATCCAAAGATAATTAAAGCAAGGCCGAGATGAGCGGTCAACCGGTATTGACTCACATGCGGAACGTCAACCAGCCCACTCTTTACCATATACCAGCCCATCAATCCTTGCAGGCCGCCCAGTAGAAACAGCATAAACAAGCGCAGCTTCCAGCTACTCGGAACCATTCCTCGGAGCAAGAAAAATAACAGCGGAAGCAAGTAAATCATGCCGATCACTCGGCCTAGAACGCGATGCCCATACTCCCACCAAAATATATTTTTGAATTCAGCGAGACTCATTCCATAGTTCACCTTAAGGTATTCCGGTGAGGCTCGGTACTTATCAAATACATCTTGCCAATCAGCTAAGCTTAGCGGCGGCAATATTCCCATAATCGGCTCCCATTCGACCATTGAAAGGCCCGACTGAGTTAGCCTAGTGATACCACCAACAATCACCATGACGTATACAGTGGCAGCACAAAATAACAACCACAGGCCTAATATACGACTGTGGCGCGCAGCGAGAGTGTGATCTTTCATGCGGCGAAGAATACGAGAGCAGGAGTTAAAACTGAGTGACAAAACGTCACCCAGTTATAAAATTATACGGCTTGAAACACCAAAGTAGCGTTGGTGCCGCCAAAACCAAAACTGTTCGACATCATTGTCTTAACGCCCTTGCTGAGGTTTTCCAACAAGATCGGGAAACCAAGGGCTTCCGCATCGAGCTCTTTGATATTGGCCGAGGCGCTCAAAAATTTCTCTTTCATCATAATCAAAGAATAGATTGCCTCGTGCACTCCCGCCGCACCGAGCGCATGCCCAGACAGCGATTTAGTGGCGCTGATGTAAGGCATTTTGTCCTGAAAAACTTGTTTAAGCGCTTGCAATTCCTTGATGTCACCCACGGGCGTACTGGTGCCGTGGGTATTCACGTATTCGATTGGCTGATCGACCGTTTCAAGCGCCTGCTGCATGCAACGCACAGCGCCTTCACCGCTTGGCGCAACCATATCAAAGCCGTCCGATGTCGCACCAAAACCGACCAACTCGGCAATAATGTTTGCACCTCGATTAACTGCGTGTTCGTAGTCTTCCATCACTAAAATTCCGCCACCACCAGCAATAACAAATCCGTCGCGGTTGGCATCGTAAGTACGAGAAGCTTCAGTCGGAGTTTCGTTGTATTTGCTCGACATCGCCCCCATCGCGTCAAACAAAATGGACATTGTCCAATGCTCTTCTTCGCCGCCTCCGGCAAATACCGTGTGATGCCGCCCACTTCGAATTAAATCAGCCGCATGCCCAATGCAATGGGCACTGGTTGAGCATGCCGAGCTAATCGAATAACTCGTGCCTTGGATTCCAAACATCGTCGACAAACAAGCGGACGTGGTACTTCCCATGGTTTTGGGCACCGCATATGGGCCGACGCGTTTTACGCCGCGTTCGCGAGCTATTTCAGCCGCTTTCAGATTGTTTTCTGGTGAACCACCACCGGAGCCCGTGATCAACCCTACTTTCGGGTTTTTAATTTCGTCGGGATCCAAACCAGCATTTTCGATGGCTTGCTGCATAGCTAAATAGCTGAAAGCCGCAGCATCAGCCATAAAGCGCATGTGCTTACGATCAATCAGTTCTTTGAAGTCAATACTTACGCGTCCAGCAATCTGGCTGCGCATTCCCAATTCTGCATAGTCATCACAAAATTGAATACCCGATTTCCCTGAGCGCAGGCTCTCTGTTACTTCGGAAACATTGTTTCCCAGGCTAGAAACTACGCCCATACCTGTTATTACAACTCGTCGCATAATTTACTCTCAGTCGCTAATGTGGGAATTATTTTTGCTGTTGAATGAGTGCGTGTATAAGTTTAGGCGTCATCACCAAATAAACCTACCTTTAAATCTCGCATGGTGTAGATAACTTCGCCATCGAGCAATACTTTAGCGTCACCAATACCCATGAATAAACGCCGTGAGATGACGCGTTTCATGCTTACCTCATAGCGCACAAGTTTGGCATCTGGTTCTACCTGGCCGGTGAATTTCACTTCCCCAACACCCAGCGCCCTGCCCTTTCCGGGCCCGCCAATCCAGGTTAGATAAAAACCCACAAGTTGCCACACCGCGTCCAAACCGAGGCAGCCAGGCATCACCGGGTCGCCCTTAAAGTGGCAATCGAAAAACCATAATTCTGGTTTGATATCAAGTTCAGCGATTACTGAGCCCTTGCCATGTTCACCGCCGTTATCATTAATTTCGATAATTCGATCAAACATCAACATCGGAGGTAGCGGTAATTTTGAGGCGCTCTGCCCGGGTAGATCGCCGTTGCCGTGGGCAATCAATTCTTCGTAACTGTAGCTGTTTTGTTGTTTCATCAAGGTTCCTATCGCGATACGTACGCGTTGCGCCCGTAGCCTAACGACTGTCAAAAAAAATGCAAGTTATCCTGCACCTAACACGAAAAAAAGAACGAGCGGGATACTCACAATCGCAAATAAATTGCCGATTAAAACCATTGAAGCGACTCGTTCCGGATCGGTTTGATACTGTTCCGCCAACATAAAATTGACTACCGCTGGAGGCAGCACACCAAACAACAATAAAATACTCTGATGCAAGCTACTCAATGGCAATATCTGGCACACGATCCATGCTAATGGCACACCAACCAGGGGACACAAAACTGCCATTACCAAACCGGCCGAAGAATCTCCCCAACTCACGTAAGTCAGCCGCACCCCCAGGGAGAAGAGCATAAGCGGGATTACCACCTGCCCTAACATAGTAATGGTTTGATTGATGGGCCCCGGTATTTGCACCGACATAAAATTGAGCAGCGCGCCGATTATTACAGCTACGATGATCGGTGTCTTGATCACATCAAAGCCTGAGAGTTTCCCAGAATAAATATAGGTGCCGATGGAGAAACAAAGAATGTTTCCGACCACCACCAACATTATTCCAGCGCCCAATGCAGCGTCACCGAGCGATAAAACATACAAAGGAATGCCCAAGTTTGCCCAATTGGAGAACATGGCTGGGGGCACAAAAGAACGCCAGTTAAATCCGCAGCCACGAGCAACAACAGCAGCCACAACGCCAGAACCTAGCATGACCAATGCCCCACCCAGCATCAATGCAAAATACTGTCGAGGGAAAAAGTCATCTCGAATCATCACGCTTAGAATCAGCGCGGGCATGAAAATGTCCATGATCAACTGGTTGGTGATCTTCATTTCTGGCCGCACGCGTGCACCATAAAAATAGCCCACACCTACGATCAAAAAGAGGGGTGCCACGATCGCAGCGACCTGTTGAATCATGTATTGGATTGAGGGCGCTTAACCGACAAAAATGTGTTTTAGGGTTGAGCTACTCGTTACTCAGTTGCGATAGTGCCAAGCGTAATAACGGTATCCGTTTCGATATCATGCAACTTAAACTGACCAAGTGGCGTGCCAAGGTAGCCATCTATTCCAAGATCACGATCATTTTGTAAGTCTCGAGGGGAGAAATTCTCGTTGTCAAAACGCGGGTCAAAAGCTGCATGCGTGTGATAGCTCGCTGTTATTCGCGACCCTTGTGGTACAGACAGGCTTGGATCAGGTAAACGCACACTAGCCGCTTCGCCCTGCACAGCTGTAGAGCTTGCGAAGCTGCCGTCTGGATTAACAAAAACCCAGCCGCCAAACTCTCGATTGACACGAATGGATTGGGGGTTCACTTCGTTGAGTACGGCTCTAGCGGCCTCATTTTGAGTACGAAAACGAATTTGCGAGTCAGAAGAAGCAGAGCCTGAACTTGAGAGCGCCGCTGCCGCAGCGATTCCGCCACCGATTAGGGCAACGCGCTGCCATCCACCTTTTTTCTTCTTTTTCTTACCGTCAGTCGTCGTTTCATCTTCGATGGCTTCATCTTCCACGGTCGGCGACTGATCGTTTTGATAACTTACCAACTTGTTTGCACCCAACAAAGTGCGGAAATTAAACATCACGCGATAATCGTTATTGGCTTCAAACAGGGGGTTTTGATGAGCGGAGAAATCTAACCAATATTGACGCGACTGCTTGCCGTCAAACTCGAAGCGAATCCGCTGCATGCGCTTGTCGTTTTCCAAGTTCATAGTTTGCAGGGCAACTCTCTTATCGGTAAAAGCAATACCAAGATCTATGCCACTGCCTATCGTTTCACCGCCTCGATCGAATCGGCTGGCACGAGCGAAGTACTTATTGTTTGACCACTCTAAATATCGGGCTCTTCGGTCCAGCAATCCATCAGCTGCAACTGTGGCTTGACCGTATTGAAGATGACCAACGCCATTGAGACGATAATCCATTGCATAACCTGATACAGAAAAATCCTGTTTAAAACCGCCATGAAAGAGATGTTGGTCGACGCCGTTTAAATCACCACCCAGTTGCGCATAGTCTTCACCTGAGCCTCGCATCATTGACACCGTGAGGTTGTCAGCCTGCAATCCAAGCACATAGTTTCGTTGCTCGCCAGCCTGCGAATACTGCATCGCCAGCGCTGAATTTGCACTCAACGACTGGGTGATCGACACCTCATGCTGTCGGAGCACACGCCCATCAATATCCACCTGTTCAGAAGTTGCCAGATTTGCGAACAAGGGATTGCTCGAGGAATCAGAATACTCACCTGAAGACACAGTCTGTTGCGGTGATTGCCAAAAGTCTGCATCCGCGCTGACTGACCCTGCGACAATCAAGCCAATAGCGGCAGAAACGATGGAGAACAAGCGTGATGGGTTTCGCATGATATAACCTTTGAGTTTAGATTCCGATTACAGACTCCCTCGAGTAAACAAATCAAAACGTATGCTCCGTCAGCATCGTATTTCTTGATACTTCTCGGTACTCGAGGAGAGACTTGAAATATAATGGCAGACAGGCGCGCTTGATTCAAATAAAGCGATGTTTTTTCACAATTAATTACGTCTTGATAATCTTCAAATGGCTCACAGAAAAGACCAACTATATTCAGACATTGATGCCAAGGTTGGCAGCTTCAAGTTTGATGGTCGCGTCGCTGAAGTTTTTAATGACATGATTTCGCGATCTGTCCCAGGCTATCGTCAAATACTTGAACTGATACCCACCTTAACCCGTCAGTTTCAGTTCGAAAACCATAATTATTACGACCTAGGTTGCTCAACCGGTGCCGGCATGTTGGCAATGAGCGAGGGTCTTGGTGACACCACAGCGCGCATTATCGGCATTGATAATTCAGCTGCCATGTTGCAACAAGCTTCGACTGAGTTTGCGACGCTAGCACTGCCCGCCAGTCAACAGATTGAGTTTCACCATGCGGATATAAACGAGACCCTGTGTAGAAATGCAGCGATGACGCTGCTCAATTTCACACTGCAATTTATTGCCATAGAGCAGCGCGATAGATTGATCGAACGCATAGGGCAAAACACGGTACCTGGCGGCGTTTTAGTTTTATCGGAAAAACTCCAATCAGATGATTCTGCCAAGCAAAGCTTGATGACCAAAATTCATCACCAGTACAAGGCTGATCAAGGTTACAGTTTGCTAGAGATCAGCAAAAAGAGAGATGCCATTGAAAATGTGCTAATTCCTGAAACTTTAGAAACTCACATTAAGCGATTACAGCAAGCAGGATTCAACACAGTAACCCCTTGGATCAGAAACCTGCAATTTGTTTCTATTTTAGCCGTGAAATGAGTGGCTCCTTAGACTTCAGCCGATTCCTTTGTCGACCCGAACTGGTCGATCTGAAAGAGCATTTCCAGAACGTGCTGTCAGAACGCTGTAAACCTGGGCGCCACGGTGACCTATCGTCTTGGCTGCAGACACTGAGTGACTTACCCGAACTAGAAGCCGATCATTCAGTGCTAAATTCCAGCGCTATTGAAGTCGGCCACGTAGGCGTTCTCGATGATGCCAATCGAGAAGCGCTGGAAATGGGTCTACGAGCTCTTTCACCTTGGCGTAAGGGGCCATTTCAAATTTTTGACAGTTACATCGATACAGAGTGGCGATCTGACTGGAAGTGGCAAAGAATCGAGCCACATATACAGCCACTGCAAGAAAAACGCGTTTTAGATGTTGGCTGTGGCACTGGATACCATGGTTGGCGCATGCTCGGAGCAGGAGCCCGCTACGTATTAGGGATCGATCCTTCGATGCGTTTTTTGGTTCAATTTCTCGTATTACAAAAATATTTGCATGATTCTCGGTTTGATTTTCTGCCGATTGGAATCGAAGATATGCCAGAGGATTGGCCGGTGTTTGACTCAGTTTTTTCAATGGGCGTTCTTTATCATCGCCGCCATCCTGAAAACCATTTACGGGAGTTAGCTGGCTTAATAAGCCCCAACGGAGAATTAATCCTAGAGACACTTATTGTGGATAGCGCAACCGATGGCATTCTGCGACCTGAGGGGCGATACGCGATGATGCGCAACGTTTGGAGCATCATGACTGTCGACAAAATCATTGCTCTACTGCGCGACGCGGGGTTTAGAAATCCCCGCTGCGTTGATCAAAATACCACCAGCCTCCAAGAACAACGACGCACCGGGTGGATGAACTTTCATTCGCTTGAACAGTTTTTAGACCCCGAAGACTCAAGTAAAACCATTGAAGGTCACCCAGCTCCCAAAAGAGGCACTTTTATTGCGGACGCACCTGAGATTCAAACGTAAAAAAGCGGCCACTAAG
>CALJJR010000116.1 GCA_937973905.1 uncultured Arenicella sp.
TTAGCTAATGCGACTACCCAAGCTATCGAAGAGATCGTTTCTGACGCAGGTGGTTGCGAAGCACTAAATAGCGCAGATATCGAAGACTGGTTTACTCATTTAAATTGGGACGAATCGCACGTGGCTGCTGAGAAGCAAGAAATTCTAGCTACACGGAGCGTGGGGGTGACCACTGAAATATCCGCAAACTGGTCTGGAATTATGCCGATCTATGAAGCTTGCATGCGGCGTATTCCGGCCGAGGTTCCAAACGTTACCTCGCTTGGTGCGCATTCCTCGCACAGCTATCTTAACGGAACGAATCTCTATTTCGTCTACTACTATGACGTGAGTGATTGCCAACCTGTGGAGGAGATCAGCAAATATCATTTGCCGATCAAGCAGATCATTGTTGAAGAAACTCTCAGAGCCGGCGGATCTATGTGTCACCACCATGGGGTAGGTAAACACCGTGCGGAGTGGATTGAAGACGAGTATGGATCATCATTTTATATTCTTAAAAGACTGAAGCAGAGTTTTGACCCTAACAGCATTATGAATATGGGAACCATAATTCCGATTGAAGAATAGCGCCGCTGACCACAGTTTTGCTGCTACAGACTGCGCGTTATTTACTAGCTGCTCGCCGAGCCTCGTGGGATACTCGCATCCTATGAGCAAACCTATTTATCCACGAAACTAATTTTAGGAGTTCGATTTGTCCAACGAAGTTTTAACTAGAGAAGAAGACGGCATCTTATTCGTCACTATTAACCGACCTGAAGCTAAAAATGCGGTGAACAAAGCCGTTGCTGAAGGAATCGCCGCAGCCATGGACGAGCTCGATAGTAACGACGAGCTGCGCGTAGGCGTACTGACTGGAGCCGAAGGTACGTTTTGTGCTGGCATGGATCTGAAGGCGTTCTTGAGCGGTGAGACTCCCACTATTGAAGGCCGCGGTTTTGCCGGTTTGGTTGAGGCTCCTCCCAAAAAACCTTTAATCGGAGCGCTGGAAGGCTTTGTGCTCGCCGGAGGTCTGGAGCTTTCTTTGGCTTGTGATTTAACGGTTGCTGCGCAAAGCGCCATGTTTGGCATCCCTGAAGTCAAACGAGGTCTGGTTGCAGCAGGTGGCGGAGTTGTAAAAATGCCGCGCATGATGCCGAAACGCTTTGCCATGGAGTTGGCTCTGACCGGTGAACCTATCTCTGCGCAAAGAGCGTATGAGCTGGGTTTGGTGAATCGCGTGGTAGCCGATGATCAAGTCCTTGCAGAAACTATCAAGCTGGCTAAGACCATCGTAGCCAACGGCCCATTGGCGGTAATGGCGAGCAAAGAGTGTATTGTTGAGTCCGAAGGCTGGGCGCCCGAAGACTTGTTTCAAAAACAATACAAGATTATGGGGCCTGTGTTTACCAGTGAAGATGCTAAAGAGGGCCCGCGTGCTTTTGCTGAAAAACGCGCGCCGAACTGGCAAGGCAAATAATTACGCTTAAGATACTTTTGAACAAGGAGGCAAAATGCCTGTTGAATTAGACATTGTCGATCATGTTGCACATATCAAGTTAATCAATCCAGAAAAGCGCAACGTTTTGGATGCTACTGCGAGTGCGGCGCTTACTAAGGCTGTCGCTGATGCTGAAGCAAACGCAGGGGTAAATTGCATCGTTCTTAGCGCTACCGGAAAGTCATTTTGCGCCGGTGGGTCACTCGACGAATTGATGCAAGCTCAAAGCGACGATCCATTGGTGCTCAATGACATCTATGAAGGCTTTTTGTCGGTGGCGAATAGCCCGCTACCAACCATTGCCTTGGTACAGGGTGCCGCGGTGGGTGCTGGTATGAATCTGGCGCTAGCTTGTGATATTCGTTTGGTTACCCCTTTCGCCAAGCTGGATACCCGCTTTACGCAATTGGGTATTCATTGTGGGGGCGGTCATTCTTGGATGCTGCAGAAATTTTTAAACTGGGAACAGTCAGTTGCGGCTTTGGTTTTTGGGCAAATTATTAGCGGCGAAGACGCCGTGGCCAAAGGGCTTGCGCTGGATTGTGTTGAACCAGAGGCTTTGATGAACCGAGCTGAAGAGTTGACTGCGGCCTTGGCTGGCGTGCCCAGAGACTTGGTGGAAAAAACCAAACAAAGTTTGGGCGTGGCTCGTAGCGAGAAGTCTCATGCTGAAATGGTTCAACACGAGTACATTGCGCAAGCTTGGTCATTACAACAAGACTATGCTGTCAATAAATTGGCCCACTTCAAGTCTCTAATTTCCGGCAAGTAAGGTTTCTGGCAAGTAAGGCCTCGCGTGGGTTGCACAAGCAACCCACAACTTACTAGACGAAGGAAACTTCTTTGTTCAGAGGCAGGCGACGTATTCGTTTTCCGGTCGCTGCATAAATGGCGTTCGCCAAAGCTGGCGCTGCAGGTGGAGTGCCAGGCTCGCCAACGCCTCGAATTCGATCACCATTTTCTAAAATCGCGACTTCTACATTGGGCGATTGATTCATTCTAATTGAATTGTAATTGTGAAAGTTGGTCTGATCGACCTTGCCATCAGTGATCGTGATTTCTCCCATCATCGCAGCGGCCAAGCCGTAGTGCATGCCACCGGACAGCTGTGCTTCCACGTTACGAGGGTCAAGTGCAGTGCCAACATCCGCAGCAATATAAGCGTTGAGTATTTTTATTTTGCCATCTTGCTCGGCCACTTCGATCACCTGCGCGGTCGGAACACCAAACGACAAGCAGAAGGCGATGCCTCGCCCATGACCGGCTGGCAACTCCGCTCCCCAATTAGACAGCTCGCCAACCGCCTCGATCACCTTTCTGCTTGGTTCATGAGTGATCAAGTTTAAGCGCATTTGCAACGGGTCCAGACTTTTGGCCGCGGCCAGTTCGTCCATCATGCTCTCGTGGAAAAACGCATTTTGAGAAGCACCCACTGAGCGCCAAGAACTCACCGGAAAAACCGTATCGGCCTTGTAGCCTCTTACTCGATAGTTTTCGACGCCATAGGGTTGGTCCCAAGCCGCCTGAACGATAAAGATATCCGGCCCAGCAGCGGGTACGCCTAGACGACCAAATTGCGAACTTGCCACCGAAGGCGCGGCCAGTTCGAGGTCGATTGCTGTTGGTTCGGTATCGCCCATCACGGCCTTAAACTTCGCCAACGCCAAGGGCCGATAGTAGTCGTGACAGGTGTCTTCTTCGCGAGTCCAAGTCATTTTTACTGGCGTGCCTGGCATGGCGTTGGCAATCTCAATAGCCTGCTTAGCAAAATCCAATTCGGCACGTCGACCAAAGCCACCGCCCATATAGGGGGTATGCACGGTGATGGCATCTTCGGGCAAGCCGGTAATTCTTTCGGCTTCTTTTACTATTTGCGTCGGTAATTGATTGCCAGCCCAGATTTCGATCATGCCATCGCGCATCCAAGCGGTGGCGTTCATCGGTTCCATTGTGGCATGCGCGAGATACGGAACCTCATATTCACCGCTTATGATTTCAGCGCCATTGAGGGCCGCGTCTACGTCACCGTCGTCGCGATGCTTAGAATCGGCACCCGCAGCAAAGCTGTCGACGACTATTTGGCGAAGTTCAGAAGTTGTTTTAGGGTAGTTCGCTGGTTGCCAGTCAAACTCGATGGCCTTAGCCGCCTGAAAGGCATACCAAGAGTTGGTCGCAACCACGGCTACGCCATTTTCGATTTCGATAATCTTCTCAACGCCACGCATGCTCTCTGCCTTGCTGGCATCGTAGGCATTCATCGGGTTGAGGAGATTAGGGTTTACTCTAACTGTGGCAAATAACATGCCAGGTAAAGTGACGTCGACGCCAAACTCCGCAGTGCCTGTTGATTTCGGAATCACGTCCACGCGGGCTTGAGATTTACCCAAGACTTTCCAGTTTGCCTGCGATTTAAGCGTTGGTTCTGCGCTGGGTTCAATCAATGCCGCTGCTTCTGCGAGTTCGGTGTAGTCGAAAGAGTCGCCACTAGCGGTGAGTACTTTACCCGCATGGGTGCTCAGCGAGGTTGCTTGCACACCCAGTTTTTGCGCTGCGGCTTGCAGTAAGGACTCTCTGGCTGCCGCACCGGCCATGCGCATTTTTTCAAAAGCATCTGGAGTAGACGAGGAGCCACCGGTCAACTGCATGCCGAGAAACTTGGCTGGAATTCTGGTGAAGTTTCGCGCGCGCTCAGCCATGCTGCTTTCATCAATAGCTGCGAACGGAATCGCCTCTTCAAACCCCGCCGCATTGAAGTAAGCATTAGAGGCAGGCCCGTGAATCACTTTAACTTGCTCTAGGCTCACATCGAGTTCTTCCGCAACCAGTGCAGCGAGCGTCGTGTGGATACCTTGGCCCATCTCGGCGCGCGGTGCGATGATGGTTATGCCATCTTGATCAATCAACACGTACGGCGTTAATGCCGCTTCGCCGTCATCGAGATCTTTCTGCAGCGGGTTGCCATAGGGTTGTTTGTACTTCCAATAGCCAAATACCACGCCACCAGTGATGGCGACTGCGCCGAGCAAAAATGTACGTCGAGTAATTGTCGCGAGCTTTCCCATCTTACACACCCTCCGGCGCATCTGCGCCTAACTCGATTTCGGTCGCTTTGCTTGCTTGTATATTTGCGGCTGCGGTTTTGATAGCAGCGCGAATACGAGGGTAGGTACCACAGCGGCATAAATTGCCCGACATTGCAGTGTCGATATCTTGATCGCTGGGTGCAGGATTGTTGTTTAATAAGGCAGTGGCGCTCATGATTTGGCCAGACTGGCAGTATCCGCATTGCGCCACTTGATGTTCCACCCAGGCCTCTTGTACCGCGCTCATGGCATTGGGAGTGCCAACGCCTTCGATGGTGGTTATCTCACCCGTTGCTGCTGAGACGGGGAATGAGCAAGCACGAATTGGGTTACCATTTAAATGCACCGTGCAAGCGCCACACATGGCAATACCACAGCCGAATTTTGGGCCTTTAATATTGAGTTCGTCGCGCAGCACCCAAAGCAGTGGCATATTGGGGTCGACGTCGACCTCATGGTTTGTTCCGTTGACTGTGAGCTTCATGGGCTTACCTATTCGTGCGCTATTTCGTGTGCTGTTTTCGCCGCGTATGATACCACTTCTCGAAGGTTCTACGTTTTCCCTCTAGCGCCATCTTTAGTGGCAGGGTTTGCCAATGGTTACGCATTAGTAGTTGGTAAATCCTCAGCACAGTTTCCGGCGAACGTCACGATCTGATATCACAAAGTCGAGCGATATCCGAACCGCATACTCAGTCGAAATTTTTGTCGCTAAGACAACGCCATGCGATGACCGCCATCAGCACCATTACCGCGCCCACTCCTATATAAAAAAGAAAGAACGCCAATTGGTTGGTGACTGGGCCGCCAAACGCCAAGCCACGGCTGTCAGGGAATAAAGGGTCGAGGGCTGAGGCCAGCACGATGGTCCAAGCAATCACAATCGTGGTGTAGGCCGCACGCTTAGCGCCAACTTCGCCAAATGGCAACAGGGGCAAAATCGCCGCGGTTAACCAGAGCAACAAGCCGTTCACAATGCCTTCCATATGGGCCATACGCCATGCGTCGTAAGTACCCGGCATTTGGTAATCGATGCGCCCTGGGATTGGCCACAACTCAATGCGTCCAATCAGAAAAAACAGAAAACCAAAACCGATCACGCCAGCAATGAAGATGATTATTGCTCCATGTCCGATCAATTTTCTTTGTGAGCTACGAATGGCGGCAGCATTTCTCATTGAGATGTCTCCATTGCGATGCGTTTAAAAGGAACCGGCATTTTGGGATCATGCGTATCCACTAGCGGCACCACAACTTCGGGATAATCTTGGTAAGCCTTTAGCCATTCTGTTACCCAGTCTAAGTCTCGCTCTGACCGTGGGTCATGCCCCGGCAACGCGGCGCGGAATAAGAATGGGAACACATGTTTCACGAATTGCGCTAGCCATTTGTGCAATCGAATTCGTTCACCAGCCCGCCACCACAAGCCCTCACTTTTTAAAATTACTTTATAGCCTTGCATGCTGAAACGCATTACATCGAACGAACCGTGAAACACGCCGAGGGCACGCTTTAAGTAAGCCATGCTTCCTTTACCGTAAAGCGTTTGATACACATCGTAGGCCACGCGTTTATGTTCGGTTTCTTCAACCATATGCCAAAGAATAAACGAGGTTGCGTTTGAGTCTGCGCCGGCGAATAACTTGGTTCGCTGACCAATGATCCACTTGGTAACGCCCATGGTCATGGCTTCAAATCCAGCGGTATACGCCAAACGCGTTTGCAGCGATTTCTTCGACAAGCGCGCGTACGAAGATTGCATTTTTTCTTCCAGTTGAATCAGCTCAGGGTAATGCTGTGTCAGCAGGTCGTTAAAGCGCCTGTGAGCACGAAAATGATGTCCTTCCTGGCTCGCAAAACCAGCGATGTCATTTTTCAATAAGTTGTCGTCAACTTTTTTACCAGCCTCGCGAATAGTGCGAATCAGAAATGGTTCTAAATACGGCATGGTTAAGGATGCGCCATTAAACATCGCAGAGAGCTGCGGTTGATCAGGAATCCAGCAGGGGTCAGTATCAGCGGGGAATTCAAACGGAATCTTTCGGCCTTCTAATCGCGGCTGTGCAACGTCATTTGAGTATTGGTTCATGAGTTTGGCCCTAGTGAATCAAGAAAAGTGGTTTCCTGAAAGTACTTGCTGGTAATTTTTGGAGCGCTGAGACCACTCAGGATTAGATTCAACATGGTGTGGGTAATTTCATCCAGCTCCCGTCCCATCACCAATTGCCCAGCAATGTGTAGAGAAACGATGCCATGACTGCTCACCCAGAACACGTGTGCCGCAGTCAGCGGGTCTACATCGTCAGACAGTTCGCCTTGTTCTTGGGCCCTTGACATCGCCCTCGTGCAAACATCAAGACAATTGCGTTTGGCCGTATCTAGCTCGGTATTTGATGCTTGCTCAACAGTGTGGATATCAAAGAACATCAACTGATACAAATCAGGCCGTTGTAAGCCTGCCGTGATGTATGCCTTGGTGAGTTGTTCAAGATGTTGAGCACCGCTCTTGGCATTAGTTAAGGCCGCTTCTAACTCGGATTGCATCCAGCGAAATGTATTCGTTCTTAATGCAGTCAGCAGCTCTTCTTTACTCGCGAAGTAGCGGTAAGTGGTGGCATAGCTCCAACCAAGGACCTTGGCGACTGCACGCAAAGTGACTGCATCAATGCTGCGGCTGGTTTCGAGCACCTGTTGTGCAGCGAAGAGAATTTCAGTTCTTTTCGCTGCGATGCTTTCAGTGGTTTGTGCGGGGCGGGCCATGCAGTTAAATTAACACTGTTAATTTAACTATGTCAATGCCTAACTAGCTCTTTGTTCGCACTTTGATTCTTTCTAGTAAAGCCGGCAGTACGAGTAGATTACACACCACCGTCAATACCATCCCAATAGCTAACAAGGTACCCAAGCTGCTCATTCCTTGGTGTGCCGACAGCGAGAGGCTTCCGAAGGAGATGAACGTGGTTAGAGCGCTGTAGTAAACCGCGCGCGCCGTGGTTGTATTGAGTAGATTCTGATCTTCTGGGCTGGCGCCATGCGAGCGATGGACGAGATGTATCCCTGAGTCGACTCCAATGCCGAACAACAAAGGAATCACAATGACATTGGTGAAGTTGAACGGGACTTGAAACAGCGTCATACAACTCACCGTGAGCAGCAGGCTGAGAATCAATGGGCTTAGTACCAACGCCATATCGATTAGGTTGCGCCACAAGTAGGCGAGCAGCAGCGAGATCAAAATAAACGCGGAGATCAGGGCTTGCAGAAAAGAATTCTTGGTCGCTGTCTCAAATGCTACTAAGTTGACTGGCATGCCAGTTGCGCGCGGTGCAAGTGTTTGAACCGAAGCCACAAACTCGCGCAAATTCGCATTGTCGCGAAGGTTCTCTTGCGCAAAGATTTGCACGCGAGCCCGACCATCAGGCGCCAACATTTGATTGGCTAGATCGTCCGGCAGTGAGTCAGAAGAAACCCTCTCTGGGCTAAGGCTTTTTCTTAACGCGGTTAGGGCGCCCGCGATGTCACCAACCAAAGAGTCTTCCAATGTTTTCAGTGTTTTGCCGTTGAGTTCATTACTTAACTCGTCAAGTTGTTCGACAACACCGAGCTGTTTGGAGGCAAAGCTCTCGGTATCGCTTTTCTTCGCATCCTTAACGAGATGCTCTTGCAGCGCTTTGATCGCCACCAGCGCCTCAGCTATCTTTTTTTCTGAGCTCAAATCGCTTTGGTCAATGGCGAGAAATTCCGCACTCAAGTTTTGCAACAGCGAGATTTTTTCGGCTTGTTCGCTCGGTACCAAATCTACTGCGGTAATTGCATGGTCAACGGTCGGTAGCTTCAGAGCTTGCTCTTTTAGGTTATTGGCCGCCGCCAAGTTCGGCGCCAGTACATCTACATACCAAGGAGACGCGACGCCGGATTCATCGAGTAACTCATTAAACGCTTG
>CALJJR010000117.1 GCA_937973905.1 uncultured Arenicella sp.
GATTTCAGCGCACAGTAAAGTTGATTGGGCCACCGGTGAGATGTTTTTTTTCGATTACGGTGATACGCCGCCCTATATGGTCTACGGCGTGCTCAATCCTGATGGCAGCCTCAAGCACGAAGCACCAATTGACTTACCCGGGCCTCGCTTGCCGCATGAGCTGGCGTTCACGAGCAATTACGCAATTTTGCATGATCACCCTTTGTTTCACAATCTAAAGGTTTTGCAACAACACAAAATGCGCTTGCTGCAATTTCATACCGACTTACCTACACGATTTGGCTTGATTCCAAGACTGGGCACGCAAGTGCGCTGGTTTGAGTGTGAACCCTGTTTTGTTTTGCACACCAGCAATGCATGGGAAGACGGCGACTGGGTTGTGATGGACGGATGCCGCTCCATTAATCCCATGCCCGCCGCCCGCGCTGATGAAGGCGACCTTTCACATATGCTGGCTTATATGCGCTTAGAGGCTAATAACTATCGCTGGCGTTTTAACCTGAAGACCGGCGAGGTTCGCGAAGGGCCGATTGATGATCTGAACACAGAGTTCAATATTTCGAACGCGCTCTTCCATGGGGTTAAGTCTCGCTATGCGTATCATCAATATATTCCCAAGCATGAAGAAGGTGGTGCCACGCTGCGCTTTAATGCATTGGTTAAATATGACAACGAAAATGGCAGTTACCAACGCTGGGACTATGGCGACGGCGTGTATGGTAGCGAAGCGGCTTATGCACCCAAAGCTCACGCCGACCGCAGCCACGATGAAGATGACGGCTATCTGGTCAGCCTCATTACCGACAGCAACGATTGGCAATCATACAGCTTGGTGTTCGATGCCAAAGACATCACCCACGGCCCCATCGCTAAGATAAAGCTTCCACATCGGGTGCCGGTTGGTTTTCATGGCTTGTGGGCACGCGGCAATGAAGTCTACGCCGGGCACTAACTTCGAATTATAAATACTAGAATAATAAGATGATGAAACAACAAATCACAAAATTTGCGTTCGCGCTCATCGCTGCACTACTAACAGTTTCAGCCAGTGCTCACTCTCCGTCTTCAGTCACTTTGTTCCGCAATGCAGATGTCGTAACAATGAACACAGAACAAGCTGAGGCAAGTGCCGTCGCGGTGCGCGATAGGCGGATTATTGCGGTGGGTTCTGATCAAGACTTAAGTGAAAAATTTGCCAGTGCTGCAACGATTATTGATTTAAACGGGCAAACCTTATTGCCGGGTTTTATTGATGCGCATGGCCACATCAGTTTCACCGCTCGTACCGTGGTTTCTCCTAATGTTGCCTCGCCACCCGTAGGACCCGCCAACAATATTGATGACGTCATTGCAGAACTTAAACAAGCCGATGAACAGCGGCCCGGTGAAGATTGGATTTTTGGCTTCGGCTATGACGATTCTTTGCTCGCAGAAGGTCGCCACCCCACGCGTGCAGACCTTGATAAGGTAAGCACCGCACGCCCGGTTGGCATTATGCATGTGTCAGCGCACTTTTTGAGCTGCAACAGCAAGTGCCTCGAGCTGGCGGGCATCTCCGCGGAAACACCTGACCCAGATGGCGGCATTATTCGGCGTGAAGCAAACAGCAAGGTACCCAACGGTGTATTAGAAGAAACCGCCATGGCCGCCGTGTATGCAACGCTGCCACAACCCGATCAACAAACCCGCTTATTTCTGCTGGATAAAGCGCAAGACTATTATGCCGAGCGCGGCATCACTACGGTTCAAGACGGTGCTTCTCAGCTGGGCGAAGTGGCTCTATTCGAAAAGGCGGCTGAGCTTGGTCGTTTAAAATTAGACATTGTCGCGTATCCAGTGGTTTCGTACATCGCCGAGAACGACGTCGAAATAAGCCACAGCCCTAGCTACAAGAACCGGTTTCGAGTGGGCGGCATCAAGCTGGTGTTAGATGGGTCTCCGCAAGGCAAAACCGCTTGGCTCACTCAACCTTATTTGCACCCGCCGCATGGTCAAAACGATGAGTACCTCGGCTACCCAATTCTTAAAACCGAGCAAGTGCAAAAACACATTGATGCAGCCTTCGCCAACAACACGCCGGTGCTAGCACACGCCAACGGCGACGCCGCCGCAGACCAATTGATTAAGGTGGTGAAATCCGCCAACAAAAAATTTGGCGCTGAAGACCGACGCACTGTCATGATTCATGCACAAACTGCTCGCGAAGATCAGATTGACGACATGCTGGCGGCTGGCATCATGCCCTCGTATTTTTCAGCGCATACCTTTTACTGGGGTGACTGGCATCGCGACTCGGTATTCGGCAAGAAACGCGCCGAACGTATCAGCCCCTTGCGCAGCAGTGTAGACAAGGGCCTAAAATTCACCACCCACAACGACACACCGGTGGTTCCGGCCGATATGTTGCGTTTGTTATGGGCTTCCGTTAACCGCCAAACACGCTCCGGAAAAACACTCGGTGCCGCACAAAAAATTACGCCCTACGAAGCGCTTAAGTCAGTCACGATTGACGCCGCCTACCAATATTTTGAAGAGCAAGATAAGGGCTCGATTGAAGTAGGTAAACTGGCTGATTTTGTGGTGTTGGATCAAAACCCACTTAACGTTGCACCGCAGCGCATTAAAGATTTAGAAGTGATGATGACTTTTAAAGAAGGCCACGTTGTCTATCAACGCAGCGAGCAAGATTAAAATGATTTATCGCTTAATAATCGGGCTGTTGGTTAGCCTCTCATATATTCTGTTTGCTGCTGGTGACGTTGTTGCCAAGCAAAGCGCAACGGTTTACACCGCCAAACAAATCATTACCATGAATGCCAAACAACCCTTGGCGGAAGCCGTGGCGGTGGTTGATGGCAGGATTGTAGCGCTTGGCAGTATAAAATCTATTCGCGAGAGCGTGCCGCAGTATGAGCTACTCATAGATGACCAGTTTAAGAACCAGGTACTGCTACCCGGCTTTATTGAGAACCACCTGCACCCAACGTTGGCTGGCATTGTACTGCCGAGCGAATTCATCACTCCATGGGATTGGAGTCTGCCGGGGCGACAGATAAACGGCGTACAAGGCAAAGCGGACTACCTCGCCGCCTTAGAGGAAAAAGTAAGTCAACACGACGCTAGGCAATTATTTCTTACCTGGGGCTTTCATCAATACTTTCACGGCGAATTGGGCCGGCCAGACTTAGACAAGATCGCACCTGACACACCAATCATTGTATGGCACCGATCTTTTCATGAGGTGATTTTAAACAGCGCTGCCATCCAATTTTTGCAGCTCGATGAGAGCAAACTCAAGGACCACCCTGCGATTGATCTAGAAAAGGGCCACTTTTGGGAGCTGGGCTTGTTTGCCATCTTCCCACAATTACAGCCCGTTATTCTTGACCCCAAACGATATCAAGCTGGCGTACTCGACGGGCTGATTCACGCCCAACAAAACGGGATCACCACGGTGGCCGATCAAGGCTTCCCCTTGTTTAACTTGGAGATGGAACTCGCTCAATTAAACACAGTTATTCAAGGCAATAAGTTGCCGCTGGATATCCACATTGTGGGCAACGGCAAAACTCTCGCGCTAGATGGTTTCGGCCGCGGCTTGGAGCGCTTAGATCAATTACCAGAGATGAATAGCGAGAAAATTAAATTTTTACCTAAGCAAGTCAAACTGCTCGCCGATGGCGCTTTTTATTCGCAACTTATGCAGATGGAAGATGGCTACCTTGACAGCCATCATGGTGAGTGGATCATGCCACCCGATGAACTGGAAACCGCCATGCGCGCTTACTGGAATGCCGACTACCAGATACACATTCATGTGAATGGCGACAAGGGATTAAACACGGTGTTGGATATCGTTGAAAAACTCAGCACCGAAAACCCACGCGAACACAAAACTGTTTTACACCACTACGGTTATTCAGGCGCAGCGCATGCCGAACGATTGGCTGAGATGAACATCAGCGTATCGGCTAACCCCTACTACCTATGGGCACTGGCCGATAAATATGCAGAGATCGGCCTTGGGCCTGAACGAGCTAAGTACATTGCACGCTTGGGTGATCTTGAGCGCAACAGTGTCAGCGTTTCGCTGCATTCTGACCTACCGATGGCACCCGCCAACCCACTGCGTTTAGCGGGCATCGCTGCTACCCGTATAACAGCCATTGGCAACGCGCTCACGCCTGATGAAAGACTCAGCGTCTCAGCCGCGTTGCGCAGCATTACCATTGATGCCGCCAAGGCCATTCAGTTAGATCAAGAGATCGGCTCGATAGCGGTTGGCAAACTCGCTGACTTTGCCGTTCTCGATGCAAGCCCGATTGAAACAGACGTTGCTGACTGGGAGAACATACAAGTACTTGGCATTATCAAACGCGGCACACCGTATTTGCACTGAGCTACGCATTCACCTTTAACTCAATCAATAAAAGACCCTGTTCACTTATGAGCCAAACAACCGCCAGTTATGGAACCCCAGCCGCAGATCAAGACCTCGGCCCGCTGAACGTAGAACGACGCGCACCAGGTGTTGATGATGTTGCTATTCAAATTGAGTACTGCGGTGTCTGTCATTCAGACCTGCACTTTGCGCGCAACGACTGGGGCAACAGCCTCTACCCAGCTGTACCTGGGCATGAAATTGTTGGGCGAATCACTGCAACCGGCGACGCGGTAGACGGCTTTAAAGAAGGTGATATGGTCGCCGTGGGTTGCATGGTGGACTCTTGCCGAGACTGCGGGCATTGTGACCAAGGCTTGCAGCAATACTGCGAAAAAGGCGCCACCATGACCTATGGCAGCCGTGACCGACGGCACGATAACTCGCTCACCTTTGGTGGCTACTCGCAAAGCATTGTAGTAGATCAGCGTTATGTCTTACGTTTACCCGAGGGCTTAGACCCAGCCGGTGCCGCGCCACTACTCTGCGCAGGTATCACCACCTACTCACCGCTAAAACAATGGAACATCGGGCCAGGCATGACGGTCGGCGTAATCGGCCTAGGCGGACTGGGCCATATGGGCGTAAAGTTTGCCTCAGCAATGGGCGCAAAAGTGGTGATGATCACCTCCTCGCCCGAAAAAGGCGAAGACGCAAAGAAACTCGGCGCCGATGACGTACTCATCTCCAGCGACAGAGACGCCATGAAAGCCCAACGCGAACAGTTCGACTTCCTGCTCGACACAATTCCAGTTGGGCATTCATTGCACCCCTATCTCGGCCTGCTAAAACTCGACGGCACGATTGTGATTGTGGGAGCAATCGAACCCATGGAAGGCTTTCACTCCGGCTTCTTGCTAGGCAGACGACGACGCATCTCAGCATCCGCCATCGGCGGCATACCTGAAACGCAAGAAATGCTCGATTTCTGTGGCGAACACAACATCACTTCCGAAATTGAAGTGATTAAAATGCAAGACATCAATCATGCCTACGAACGCATGCAAAGGAGCGACGTGAAATACCGCTTCGTGATTGATATGGCATCGATGAACGAGCCAAGCGCATAGGCAAGTACTAAGACGCGATCAAGAAAACAAAAAAATGCTAACCAACTTTCCACTTCGCATTTTACTCGTCTGTTGGTTGGCAATGTTTATTCAGGCGTCAGCTAACGCAGAAGGTTCAACCCAAACCAAGAAGGTAGAATTTGAAGCGATCATGCAAGCTTTAGCCAATGCATGGAATCAAGGTGATACGCAAGCCGCCGCAGATCTTTTTAGCAAGAATGCCGTGTACTCCCAACCACCCGACACACAACTCTACCAAGGGCGAGACAAACTTTACGAATTCTTCGGCGGCGCCAACGGCCGCCCAGGCGCGATGTCCATGACCCGGCATCACCTCGCCTACAATGAAAACGCGCAAATCGGCTTAGGCGAATTCTCATTCACCTACGGCAGCACCGCACACGGCGTTGCAGTGGTAAAGATCGAAGAAGGCAAAATCACCAACTGGCGAGAATACTGGGTTAGCTCTGATCTGGGTTGGAAAGAGTTTGTAAAAGAAAACGATTTTTAATCGCGCCACGCTGCATAGCCAAAAGAAGCTCCAACGATAACCACCTACTCCGGCCAAACCACCCCCTCAAAAGCCGACTAAATAGGCAAATATTTTAAACTGTATATCCGTACAGTCTATTTTTAGAGCCGGCCAAAAACGGTCAAAAACTTGCTCGTTTACATTCCCACCTAGCTCGCTTTCACCCTAAACAAAAACAAAATCCCCAACGTTTTCAAACTTTTAACAAAAAGCAAAAAGTGCATAATAGGAAGGGTGAGAAAAGGCTAAACGAGCAAGCTCGTTTTTCTACCGGGTCAGTTCAATAATGGAGAAGAAATGAATATCGGATCAAAGACTTACAAAAGGATTCCAGAACCCATCAAGGAATGGAAACGAGCACGCCTCCTAATAAACTGTTA
>CALJJR010000118.1 GCA_937973905.1 uncultured Arenicella sp.
AAAGACCCCGCCGTTTTCTTGATGGCGGGAATAACTGAGTAATAGTAATGAGTGCTAATTTTATAGTAGAAGCTGAAGTAAGAACCGGATCCGGTACAGCTGCCAGCCGTCGTGCGCGACGTAATGGCCAAGTCCCGGTGGTGGTCTATGGCGGTGGAGAAGATGAGCAATACCTGTTGGTTGACCATAACAAGATTATGTTGCAACTGGCGGTAGAGTCTTTCCATTCCGCATTGGTTCAATTGAAAGTCGGAGATGAAGATCTGCAACGCGCAATTTTGCGTGATGTGCAAATGCATCCATATAAGGCCCAAGTAATGCACTTGGACTTCCAACGTGTAAGCCGTAAAGACACGATCACCATGACAGTGCCGTTCCACTTTGCTGGTGACGAAGACGCGCCAGGCGTTAAAGTTGAGAACGGAATCATGTCTTACAGCATGACATCGGTAGACGTAACTTGCTTGGGTTCAGATTTGCCAGAATACATTGAGGTTGATGTATCAGGCTTGAACATGGGCGATTCTGTTTCTCTAGGAGATGTGACATTGCCAGAGGGTGTGGAATTCTCAAGCTCGCTGCAAGAGGCTGATATGGAACTATCTGTTGCATCTGTTCTCGCGCCGAAGAAACCTCAAACTGAGGAAACAGTGGAAGGCGAAGACGGTGAAGCAGCCGAAGGTGATGCAGCCCCAGCTGCTGACGGCGACGACGCTGGTGACGGCGACGCAGAATAAGCTGAGCTGTTCATGGCATCGCCAATTAAACTGATTGTCGGTCTCGGCAATCCGGGCGAGAAATATTCAAGAACCCGGCACAACGCCGGGTTTTTGTTTTTAGATCGCTTATGTGAGCATACCGGTGCCACGCTCAAAGCCGATAAAAACTGCTTTGGCCGCTCCACCAAAACCATGCTTGCCGAGCAAGAAGTCAGACTGCTCGCCCCAGATACGTTTATGAATTTAAGCGGTCAATCGGTATTGGCGGCCAAGCAATATTACAAGATAGAGCTTGCGCAAATACTCATTGTCCACGATGAACTTGATCTAGACCCGGGCGTCGCCCGGCTAAAACTGGGCGGTGGCCACGGCGGCAACAATGGGTTGCGAGATGTCGCTCAGCGATTGTCGAGTAAAGACTTCGCGCGGCTAAGGCTTGGTATTGGCCACCCAGGTGTGGGTCGCGACGTTTCGAGCTATGTTCTCAAACCTGCGAATAAAGCAGATCAAGCCAAGATCGACGATGCGATAGCTGAATCACTCAGAGTTATCGAACCTATCGTGAACGGAGACTTCGCCAACGCAATGAACGAATTACACACTAACACTCCGGCAAAATAATGGTCAGCCGTTATCCACAAACACAGTGTTCAGGTCAATTGCATGCTGGTAATTCTACTGTTGAGCGCCACGGACCCACGATTACTATCACAGTCATTGCGAGCCAAAGGCAAAGCAATCTAACCAACTAACCCAAGCGAGCAGAACAATGGGCTTCAAATGCGGCATAGTCGGCCTACCCAACGTAGGTAAATCGACACTCTTTAACGCCTTAACCAACTCAGGTATTCAAGCGGAGAATTATCCGTTCTGTACTATTGAACCGAATGTCGGAATGGTAGAAGTACCCGATCCGCGGCTCGGGCGTTTGACGGAACTTGCCGAGCCGGCCAAAACCATCCCGGCTACCATGGAGTTTGTCGATATCGCAGGTTTGGTCGAAGGCGCGTCCAAAGGCGAAGGCTTGGGTAATCAGTTCCTTGCTAATATTCGAGAAGTTGATGCAATCGCCCATGTAGTTCGCTGTTTCAACGACGAAAATGTGATTCATGTGGCGGGCAAGGTAGACCCAGCCTCAGACATCGAAGTAATCCACACGGAGCTTGGCTTAGCCGACTTAGAAACAGTGGAGCGCGCCATCGAACGCGCGGCGAAACGCAGTAAGTCAGGTGACAAGGAGCAAATAAAACTTAAGGAAATACTTGAAGGCGTACGAGACCATCTCGACAGCGGCGAAGCCGTGAGATCCATGAATCTCGATAAAGATGACTACGACAAAATCAAACATCTTTGTCTGATGACCGCCAAGCCGACGATGTACATCGCAAACGTCGATGAGGAAGGCTTCGAAAATAATCCGTATCTGAATGTGGTCACTGGCATCGCCGAAAAAGAAGGTGCAGGCGTAGTCACCATTTGTGCCTCGATAGAATCTGAAATCGCCGAACTCGATGACGATGAAAAAGTCGAGTTCTTGCAAGAACTCGGTCAAGAAGAGCCAGGGCTCGCGCGGGTAATCCGCGCCGGTTACGAATTACTCGGCCTACAAACCTATTTCACTGCCGGCAAAACCGAAGTGCGTGCTTGGACGATTCGCCAAGGCGACACCGCTCCGAAAGCCGCTGGCGTTATTCATACTGATTTTGAAAAAGGCTTTATTCGTGCTGAGACGGTCGCTTTTGCCGACTACGACCAATACGACGGAGAACAGGGCGCTAAAGAAGCCGGCAAGTTTCGCTTGGAAGGTAAGGACTACATCATGCAAGATGGCGACGTAGTGCATTTTAGGTTTAATATTTAACCGCACTAAAAGTAAACAAAACCGGCATTCATTGCCGGTTTTTTTATGTCTTCCAGAGACGACTTGATCGAAAAATCCTAGAGTCGCCGACGCATCTCGTAATTTCTGAGAGTGTTCCTGTGTACTCTTGTACAAGGTCTCCAGACTTGGAGTCCAATAATTCCAAGCCTTGCGGAAACTGAGCTTTCCATTTTATTCGCTTATCTTTTTTTCAGAGGCTATATTTAGTCATGCCATTCTGAAGTAGGCGCTAGTGCTATGTTTTTAGAGCTTAGACTATTGGCGAGCGTAAGAGCAATTATCCGGAGTACATAAATGACAGACCTGCAAACCATCACGACGTTCTTGGGTTGGTGTTCAATCATCAATATCGGTCTACTCCTGTTCTCTACAATCTGGATGATGATTTTTCGAGACTTTACGAAAAAGACGCATAGCGCGTTACTCGGCATAGACCAAGAAAAACTTGACCCAATCTACTTCCAGTATTTAGCAAACTATAAAATTGCAGTACTCATCTTTAATATTGTGCCGTATCTGGCACTGAAAATTATGGCTTGAGAGAATCACCGAATTGCAACTTCACTAGGACCAACATCGTGGCAAATATCCAAACCGAAAGACTCAATCTCAGGTTATGGAAGGACCAAGACTTTGCACAATTTGCAGAGTTTTATTCTGATGAAGAGAATGCTAGGTACGTTGGGGGGCATAAGACTCTCGATGAAGCTTGGCGTCACTTTGCCTTGCTAATCGGCCATTGGCAACTAAAGGGATTTGGCTATTGGTTGGTAGAAGAGAAAGGCTCGGGTGATTTCGTGGGTGGTGTTGGCCTCTGGCAATCGGAGGGTTGGCCTGAGTTAGAACTCGGCTATTGGCTGGTGCCACATCATCAAGGCAAAGGGTACGCCTTCGAAGCGGCGGCCAAGTGCAAAGCGTATGCAAAAGAGGTATTGCAGGCCGACTCTCTGGTCAGTTACATAGACCCAAGCAACGCACCGTCTATCAAGCTGGCGGAATCCTTAGGCGCTAAATATGAGCAAACGATAGAGCTACTTAAGCATGGGCCGCATGGTGTTTATAGACACTTTTAGTTAATCCGAGTACGCACTTAGTTTGGCCTTTGAGTTAGTTTTTAAAACGCCACCTTTTTAAAAACATCCTCTTTGTGCGACTATGGAATTTAGTCGAACTCTAATAGTGCATTTGATTTATTAATATGAACTGCTACAACCATCCTGAAATAACGGCCGTGGGAAATTGTAAAGCCTGTAGCAAAGGCGTGTGTTCCGATTGTGCTACTGACCTTGGTCACGGTCTTGCGTGTAAAGGAAAGCACGAACAAAGGGTAGAAGATTTGGAAATGATTATTTCTAAAAATGTAAAAGCGTTTGCAGATGCCTCCAAGAATCAATTCTTGTTACCGGCATTCTTCTTTTTTATGGGCCTTGTGTTTGTTGGTTTCGCCTTATATCAGGGAGAAGGATTTGCCAGCTTCCCAGTGGTGATGGGGTTTGGTTTTTTGTTGTTCGGGCTAATCTTCTTGATCCGCAATCGAAAGATATTCAGCTGAGATTTTATTGTGGATGAATTGTTTCAACGCTATACCCATGCCTTCGATGCCATGGATGCTAGCGCAATTGCTCAGCTATACACTTTGCCATGTGCTACGTCTGATGGCGACGGTTCTAGGGTTTTTAATGATCGCGATTCACTAGAGTCAAAATTTACTGTAAATTGTAAAGACATGCAGGCCATGGGTTATCAGTATGCAGAGTTCAGTGTACTGAACGTTATAGCACTAGGTGATTCTGCCAAGGCCGCGCAGCTTGGATGGCGTGTACATCTAGATGGCTCGCAAGTCGAATTTAGATGTCTATACCTATGCCATTTGGTCTCAACAGATTGGCTTATCTTTAGCGCCCATGTCTACGAAGGCGAGTTCACCGGTGTCATCTGAGTGAGGCTATCTTTGGATAGATGCAGTTATTCTTAGAGTAGATAAAAAGGAGAGCAATATGCGGTTTCAAAAAATGATTAGATTTTTACTATTGCCTGCAGCTCTTTGCTGCTGGAGTGTTACCGCGCACGCGGTCGAGGTGACTAAGAAGTCGTGGCTTGAATCGATGGAGACAATGGTGCCGACACACTTTTGTCAGTCTCAGCAGTACTTTAGGCAATGCTTCGATGTGTCGGCTGAGAAATGCGAGGAAGTTGCTGCGTCTGCGACTAGGGTATGTCTTGAAAAGTTAGAGAGTCGGATTCCAACAACACTAAATCAGCCGCAGGATGGTACGCGATGGGGTACTCAAGTTGGGATATGTG
The DNA here is from genome assembly GCA_937973905.1 of uncultured Arenicella sp. GTDB lineage: Bacteria > Pseudomonadota > Gammaproteobacteria > Arenicellales > Arenicellaceae > Arenicella. The sequence continues at coordinate 4,906 of CALJJR010000118.1, forward strand.
CTGGTCAAAATTACGAAGGCGTTTTAATCGAATCTAGAATAAGCAATGCCAAGTGTAACAATCCAAATAATTGGCGATAGCAAAACGGTTTAAACCAAGTTAGCACGCAATAGATGAGTGATACAACCGCCTTCGAAACCCTGGAGGTCAGTGCTGATGGACCACTTGGGCGTTTATGGCTAAATCGGCCTGACCGACTCAATGCCTTATCTACGCAATTATTGCGCGAGCTTGTCGACGCTGCACATTGGTTTGATAACCATCAAGATGTGCGAGTCGTCATTGTGGCCGGGCGCGGGCGGGCGTTTTCTGGAGGTGCTGACTTAGCAGGCTTTCCTGATCTAAAGGATCCGGGGCTGCGTGATGCCGCAGATGCTGGGCGACGCATGGCTGAGGCTCTAGAAGGCATGCGTGCCTTGAGTATTGCGCGTCTGCATGGTTGGTGTGTGGGCGGCGGTTTGGTATTGGCTGCAGCATGTGATTTAAGAGTGGCAGAAGAGAGTGCTCGTTTTTCAATTCCAGAAATTGATTTAGGCATTCCGCTAGCTTGGGGTGGGATCGAACGCTTGGTGCGTGAGATTGGCCCAGCCTTGACCAAAGAGTTGGTGATAACCTGTCGTGAATTTGGTGCTGAGGAGGCGCAGCGTGCTGGTTTTATTAACCAAATAACGAACCTTGACTCGCTCGATGCGAAGATCGACGAATTGGCAGCCAGTATCATCGCAAAACCATGGATTCCAGTGTCTGCGACTAAACAGCATGTGAATGCAGTAACCGCGCAAATGGTTGGGACAGGGCGAGCTTGGTCAGATGCCGACAGCCTAGTCGCAGCGCTACTCGACCCAGAATGCAGCGCAGCCCGAGATGCGTATATTAAGTCACGCTTAGGTAAGTAAATACCTTACGTTTGATTTACTTCTGGCGAAAACTGCCTAGTACTTTCGTACTCTTCTTGCGATCAAAAATTTATCTCTTGGAGTTCTGATTGGATGAAGTTATTTACGCGTTCAGGCATGCAAAACCGATTATTTCCTAAGCTTGTTCTTTTGCTGGCAATTTGTTTTGGCTTGGTGAGCTGCGTAAGCACGACACCTGCAAATACGCAATTGGCGAACAGCCAAGTCGGTAAAGACAAGTTAGTAAATTCTCACCCTTGGGTTGCGGCTTGCAAAGACTGGGACGATTGGGATAAGGCTGGCCCGCCGTTTCAGATTTTTGGCAACAGCTATTATGTGGGTACCTGCGGTATATCAGCAGTCTTAATTACCAGCGCGCAAGGCCACGTTTTAATCGATGGTGGCACGGTAGCAGGCGCTCAAGTGATCGCTGACAATATTAGAACCTTGGGCTTTTCGATTAACGATATTAAGTTGTTGTTACATAGCCATGAGCACTTTGATCACGCCGCCGGGTTTGCAAAACTACAGTCACTCAGCGGTGCGAAGTTGCTGGCTTCAGCAGCGGCCGCACCCGTGTTAAGCACCGGTATTACCAGTGAGCTCGACCCTCAAGCAGGCATGCATGAGCCGTTTCCTGCGGCGCGTGTGGATGGAATAGTCGAGAGCGGAAGAGAGATTGCTGTCGGTGATATCCGCTTGATACCTACCGCAACCCCTGGCCATAGCTATGGTGCATTGAGCTGGCAATGGGAGTCTTGCCAAAACGAACAATGTAAAAACTTAGTATATGCCGACAGTCTGTCACCGGTGAGCCGAGATGACTATCTCTTTAGTGACCATCCAGACTATGTGCAGTCGTACCAACGAGGTCTCGTTGACTTGGCGGCACTCGATTGTGATTTGTTGCTCGCTCCGCATCCTTCTGCCAGCAAGATGAGAGAGCGCTTAGCATCACCGCAAGGGTTGATCGACTCCAGTGGTTGCCGCGACTATGCCGAAGCGGTATCAAATCGTCTTGCTAAGCGTTTGGCTAAAGAGGCGGAGAAGGCTGAGCGCCCAACAACTGCGAAATAATACCTCGGCGCTGCGACTTATTGTTTCAGCTTACGCGCCGACGAGACACCGTTATGCTCCAAAACTCAGTGCATCGGCGGGCAGCGGTTTTCCAAGCGCTTGACTCAAGGCCGTCCAGTGCATTGTTTCATCTGCGGCTAACCGCGCGGCCACCATGGCTAGATCTGAACTCCCGAATTGCGGCAGTGCGCCAAGGTAAGCGTTGGCCGCGCCGTACTCAAGTTTTGCGGCCAGCTCCAAAACGTCGGCAGCTGTCGCAAGCTGGTCTGCACCCATGGCGGCTGCGTAGTCGTTGAGCTCGTAGGCTTGCGTCGCTCGGCCGCCGAGAGTGTCTATTGTGCTGACTAATGCGTCGCGATGTTCTTTGTGATGGTCTTGGAATAACAGGGCTGTTTTAAGAACCGCCTCATCCAGCAAACCACTCTCTGCGCCGAGTTGGTAGGCGGCTACGGCTTCATGCTCCAAGGTGAGAGCAACGTTCAAAATGGCAATGTCTTGCGCCGTGTCTTCGTTGAGTTCACCTTCATGTGCAAACGCCGTGGCAGGCAGATTGGAAAGAGCTGCGATGGCACTCCCGGAAAGTAATGCAGTACCAGCACCTCGAAGAATTTGGCGTCGGTTGAGGTGCTGTGCGAGTTTAGGTGTAGTGAAAGTCATGTTTCCTCCGTAATAGTTTGTGTTGTGACATCGCGGTACGTTGCTTAAGCGCGACGGAATTCAGTCTTCAGTAACTATTACGGCTGAAATTCTATTTTGGATTCATCTAACGGAAAAATGGTTTCAGAGTTGCCAGATTTTGGTGCTTTGAATTACCGGGCCAGTCGGTACGCCGGTTGGTGAACCGCCTGCTGGCTCAATACTCACAGCTAAACCTTGAGAGCTCTTGAGCAGCGCGGCCAGTGCGGCGGGTAGTTGCAGCGTCGTAGATTGACCATTGACCGGCAGCAGGCCAATTGATTGCGGAGATCCTTCGTTTGGCAACATCCACAATTCATACGCTTTGTCTAAACTTTGTGCTTGGGCGTTGACGGCTCGTGCTTGCAACTGCCCGGTCGCCAAGCGCTTCAGCTCCTCCATTATTCGCAGTACCAGCACCTATTGCAATGGCTTCTGTGTTTTGAACAAATGCATTTTTACCCGCAAAACGTTCGTTTCTAAAACCACGTAACCCGTTATTACCACCAATAAAAGCAGCTTGATAGGGTTGAAAATAATTATTGAAATTAAAATGTGTTCTAACTTTACTTGCCAGTACCCATTTATGATTTAGAGAAAGAGGGTGTACCATTCCGATACTAGGTTTTAAATAGGGTAGTAGTGATTTTTTACTCAAATTGTAATCAAACCCTGCATATAAAATAAATTCAAACCCAAGTGAAGATAGAGTTTTACTATTGTGTCTTTCGTAACTTAAAAGCGTATTCAGTCCTACGAAATTTTGAGAACCAAAAGCAATGTTTTGTGTGTTTATAAAACGGTTTGTAGTTTCTTCTATTTCGTAAATTTTAAAAGGTGTACTTATTTTAAACATAGCCCCTTTTAAGTTGTTCCAAACAAGGCCAGGCTGTATTTGCTTAATTTCTGTTTTTACTCTATTGTAGTTCAATCCTAAACTATTGTCTAAGTTTTGCGTGTTGTTTCCAAAACCAAAAAAGTTATTACTGTAGTTAGAGCTTGTAAAACGTGTACTTACAAAAACGTTCCACTTATTCATATAGGTAGCAAACTCACTCGTATGTGCTATATCAAATC
>CALJJR010000119.1 GCA_937973905.1 uncultured Arenicella sp.
GCCCGATAAACAAACCAACTAATCTTAAGATTTGAGAACTATCATGAAAAAATCAAACCTACTTGCTGGCCTCGTTGCCACATCCATGCTTGTGTTGAGTAGCATCGGTTTCGCTGCTGAAGAGACACAACAAGACGCCAACGGCGTAATTCTGTCTGGCTACGATACTGTTTCTTACTTTACTGAAGAGAAAGCAGTCAAAGGCTATGCTGGAATCTCCGCTGTACATGCTGGCGCGATCTACCACTTCAGCTCAGAAGCGAACCGCGACTTATTCAAAGCCAACCCAGAAAAATACGCACCACAATACGGTGGTTTCTGTGCCTACGGTGCTGCGATTAGTCGTAAATTCCCAATCGACCCAAATGTGTTTGCCGTGGTTGACGGAAAACTGTACGTAAATAACAGTGCTGCAGTTTCAGAAACTTGGACTGAAGATCGTGATGAGTACATCGTTGACGCTGACAAAGCTTGGACAAAAATCAAATCTGTCCCTGCTGCAGATCTGTAAGTTTGTTTAGATTTACCTAGAAATAAAAAGGCCTCTAAAGCTTCGGTTTTAGGGGCTTTTTTTATGGGTGAATACTGGACAAACTGCGTAGCTGCCAACTAAATATCTTTAAGCAATCTTAGCGCGTCGTAAATCGCGGCATGTGTATTGCGTGCTGAAACGGCGTCACCAATTCGGAACAATTGAAATTGCCCATCGGAATTGCGAACTAATTTCTGCGGTTTGCCATCAATCAAAGCCTGTTGATCCACTGCGCCTTCATTCTTAGAAAATGGCTTTAACTCGAAGTACAGTTCATCCAGAGGCATTGTGCCGTAGTTAAAAATAACTTGGTCATAGTTCGCCTCAAAGCTGTGATCACTGTAATCAGTGCCGATGGTTGCGGTCACTTCTGAGCCGTTTGGCTTCACGCCGAGTAAACGACGCGCCACGGTAAAGGTCACGTCTTTGTCTTGCAGGCTTCGCATGTACGGAACTAGGTTCATTGCCATGATGTCTGGGGCAAATACTCTGTCTGGCGTCATCACTTCAACCTTAGCGCCACTATTCGCTGCTACCTCGGCCGCTTGCAGTCCAGGGTGATCACCTGACTCATCGTATATCAAGACATTTTTGCCGGGCTTTACGGTATTCGCGATCATATCCCAGCTTGAATACACGTTCGCCAGTTCGGCACCGGTTTCATACAAATAGGTATTGGGTATTCCACCAGTCGCGATTACCACCACATCGGGGTTGAGGGTGGTCACGTCGCTGAGTTCCGCCCAGGTATTGAATTGGAACTGAACGCCCAGCTTGGTGCATTGTTCCATTCTCCAATCGATAATAGACATCATTTCTTGGCGACGTGGTGATCGGGCTGCAAGCCGCAGCTGACCGCCAGGGTTGGCGCTTGCCTCTAGCACAACAGTCTCGTGCCCACGCTCGCCAGCTACGCGCGCAGCTTCTAAACCCGCTGGCCCAGCACCTACAACCACCACTTTCTTTTTCACTTCGGCTGGCGCGCACACATGTGGCATAGTCAGTTCTCTACCAGTGGCGGCATTGTGAATGCAGAGGGCTTCTCCGGCTTGGTAGATGCGGTCGAGGCAATAGGTTGCGCCCACGCATGGGCGAATATCTTCCTCCCGACCTGCAAGTATTTTTTTGACGATGTGCGGGTCAGCGATGTGCGCGCGTGTCATACCCACCATATCTAGTAAGCCTTCACTAATCGCGTGCCGTGCGGTCGGCACATCGGGTATCTTCGCTGCGTGGAAGGTGGGTATCCCGGTCGCTTTTCTAACTTCACCTGCGAAATCTAAATGTGGTGAGTTTTTCATGCCCTGAACCGGTATCACGTCGGTCATGGCGGGGTCGGTGTGAATACGACCGCGAATAACGTTCAAAAAATCGACTTGATCGGTCGCCGCCAGCATTTTCGATATTTCAATTCCTTCTGCATAGGATATTCCGCCTTTTTGCATCTCATTCGCGGTATATCTGAAGCCAACAATGAAGTCTTCGCCGACCCTGTTTCGTATTGCGCTAAGGATATCCAAGGGAAAACGCAGGCGATTTTCTAGTGTGTCAGCACCGTAAGGTCCACTGAGGTCATTAGTTAACGGCGACCAGAATTGGTCAAGCAAGTGGCCATAGGCTTGAATTTCGATGCCATCCATCCCGCCAGCTTTCACGCGTTCGGCGGCGTCAGCAAAGTCGTTGATGATTCGCTCTATGTCCCAATCTTCGATGAGCTTAGGGAACGCTCTGTGAGCTGGTTCTCGATGTCTTGATGATGACACTGATGGCAACCACTCGCCTTTGTTCCAAGTGGTTCTTCGGCCTAAATGTGTCACTTGGATCATTGCCGCGCAGTCGTGTTCATGCAAATTGTCGGTTAAACGCTGCAACCAAGGAACCACATCGTCGCGATAAAGAAGGAGGTTGTTAAATACCGGTGGACTATCTTTGCTCACCGCTGCCGAGCCCGCCGTCATGGCCATTGCGACGCCGGCTTTCGCTCGTTCTGCGTGATAGGCGATGTAACGTTCCTTAGGCATCCCGTCTTCACCGTAGGCCGGTTCATGGCTGGTCGTTATGATTCTATTCTTTAGCGTCAGATGCTTGAGTTCGAACGGGCTTAAAAGGGGATCAGTGGGCATTAATAATTCTCGCAGGAAGCAGTGGCTTCTAGAATTCTGTTGACATCAGTGTCAATTAAATTTACAACAGTGTCAAGATTTACGAAACCAAGACCACAAATACACGTGCGCGAAGAGAATAACTCAGAGAACATTTGGTTAGACGCAGCCTACAATGTGCTTATTGAACAGGGCATCGCTGCGGTTAAAGTCCAATCTCTAGCCAAGCGAACTAATCTCACTAGAACT
>CALJJR010000120.1 GCA_937973905.1 uncultured Arenicella sp.
AACGCCGATTATGGCCTCTGAGTTGGGGGAAGATTTTCGTAAGCTTACCTACACTCATCACATGATACGCATGTTCGGCGTAATTCATTTCACCCAAGTTGAAGCACAGGTTTTGATGCTGAAACTGCCCGGACACATGAAGATTTTGCTGAAAATGATGTGGGATTACATCACCGATTTACCGTGGCGCCTGAAAACACGAATCTCGCGGCGACTGTGTTGCGGCAGTGCCGGTATCGCACGCTTGTACTTGTCAGCGAAAAAGTTAGGTATCCCTGTATGGCTCAACTCACCAATGTCTGAGTTGATCGTTGATAGTGGGCAGGTCATCGGAGCTGTGATCCAAAAAGACGGCCAAGCTTGTCGGGTCAAAGCGACTAAGGGCGTGGTGTTGGCTGCCGGCGGTTTTGAACAGAATCAAAGTATGCGCGAGCAATATTTACCTAAACCCACGGATACGAGCTGGAGTGCAGGCAGTGCCAACAATACCGGCGATGCAATCCAAGCAGGTATGAAGATCGGCGCAGCAACCAGAATGCTTGAGCATGCTTGGTGGTGCACCACCTTAGTCGTGCCGGGCGAGCCTGCACCGCGTTTAGGAATCATGGAAAAGTCTTTCCCCGGTTCTTGTGTGGTTAATCAAGCTGGGCAGCGTTTTGCTAATGAATCGCAGAATTACATGGCATTTCAGCGTGAACAATTCGCCAAACATTGCACAGACACACCTTGCGCGCCCGCCTTTCATGTCTTTGATTCTCGTTTTCGCAGAGACTATATGGCCGGGCCATTGATGACCAAATCAACCAAACCTGATTGGTCGATACCAAAAGATTGGTATAGCAGCGGATTTGTCGCCAAAGCTGACACCATACGCGAATTGGCTGAACAAATGAGCATCGATCCCGATGGCCTTGAAGAAACGATTGCTAAGATGAATCGCTATGCGGCTAGCGGTGTGGATGAAGACTTTCAGCGCGGTGAATCCGACTATGACCGCTATTATGCGGACCCTGAAATCAAGCCCAATCCATGTTTGGCGCCGATTGACGAGGGCCCGTTCTACGCGATGCGCAGCGACGCGGGTGATTTTGGTACGGCCGGTGGCTTAGACACCAACGTTGATGCGCAAGTATTGAATCAAGATGGTTCTGAAATCGAAGGCTTGTTTGCGGTGGGTAATTGCTCAGCGGCGATTTTATCCACCTATCCAGGACCTGGCGCGACACTAGGGCCGGCGATGACCATGGCTTATCAAGCGGCTAAAAAGATGACTGGATACAAAGATTAGCCATACCCCAAAAAGTACACACAGCAAAAAGATATGAGCGATAAAACACAAGCAACCCAACCGTTGAAGTTTGCAGATATTGATGAGTGGCATTACGAGACAGATGTGGCTGTGGTTGGGTATGGTGGTGCTGGGTCTTGTGCAGCGATTGAAGCTGCCGACGCGGGTGCTCGGGTTACGATCTTTGAACTGCTCTCAGCGGCTGGCGGATCAACGGCTTTGTCCTCTGCTGAGATCTATATGGGCGGTGACGGCGGTACGCGTGTGCAAGCCGCCGTCGGCCATCAAGATACCGATCAAGCGATGATCGATTATTTGGCTGCATGCGCCGGCCCTCAGGCAGATTTAGACAAGATCACTGCCTATGTGCAAGGTAGCCCAGCCCACTTCGACTGGTTGGTAGAGCAAGGCGTGCCATTCAAAGATTCAGAGTATAAAGAGCGCGCCATCATGGCCCTGACCGATGATTGTCTGCTCTATACCGGTAGCGAAAAGGCTTGGCCATTCAATACCTTTGCTGACCCTTGCCCGCGCGGGCACAATTTAGAGGTTGAAGGCGACAACGGTGGCCCCTTGTTTATGAAGGTCATTCAAGAGGCTGTAGCAAAGCGTGATATTGAAGCTCGATTTGACTGTCGAGCGCTAACGCTGATTCAAAACCAAGACGGCGAAGTGTGTGGTTTGCGCATTCGTGAGGACATGCAGGAAAAAAATGTGCGAGCTCACCGCGGAGTTATTTTAAGTGCAGGTGGTTTCGTGATGAACGAAGCCATGGTCAAAAAATACGCGCCCAGCTTGCTGAAATGTTCGGTTCCAATCGGCAATAGCGGTGATACAGGTAGTGGCATTTTGATGGGAATGGGCGTGGGCGGGGCCGCCATTAACATGCATGAGGGCTTTGTAAGCGTGCCCTACTATCCCCCCGCTAGCTTGACTTATGGTGTGTTTATTAATGCCCAAGGGCAACGATTTATAAACGAGGATTGCTATCACGGGCGGGTAGGCGCCTATGTTCTGCAACAGCGTGGTCGAGGTGTGTATCTAGTTTTGTCAGTCGATGATTATGGCGACTACGAGACAGTGTCTTATCTCGGTGCTACGGTTGCCGGAACAGGCGAAACTATTGAAGAGCTAGCGGCGGAACTCAAGTTGCCAGAAGGGCAGCTTGAACAAACCTTAGCCACATACAATCAACACGCGGCTGATGGCGCGGACCCTCTGTTTCATAAATCTGCAGATTGGCTGAAAGTTCTTAAGCCGCCTTATGTAGCATTGGATGTTACGCCGGGTAATGGCGCGTTTTTTCCTTACTTCACCTTGGGTGGTCTTGATACCAAACCAAGCGGTGAAGTGCTCACTCCCGAAGGCAATGTAATCCCTGGTTTGTATGCTGCTGGGCGTACCGCGTGCGGAGTGCCACGCCGTGGCGCTGGCTATAACTCTGGTATTTCAGTCGGTGACGCCACATTTACTGGCCGGATGGCGGGTAAAGCGGCGGCGACTAGAACAGCGACGCATTAAGGTGATGCATGGACATTGATCTTGGCACCGGCGCGCGAGGGTTTTGGGCCTTCGCTGCGGAACAACCATCTGCCCTAGCGCTGATTGACCCACATGGCAGAGAGTGGGCGCGAGGCGAGCTACTCTCAGAATGCAATAAGCTGGTCCACGGTTTGCGAGCACAGGGGCTCAAACCGGGCTCGGTCGTTGCCGCCTTGTTACCCAACTGCGCGGAGTACTCGGCATTGAACCTGGCCATTACGCAAGCGGGCTTTTACCTGGTGCCACTCAACTGGCACCTTACCGGCGCCGAGGTTGCTTATATTCTGCAAGACAGCGGTGCAGAGGTGTTTGTCTGTCACCAGCAAACCGTGGCACCAGCTGCCGCTGCAGTAGAACAAATCCAATTTCCAACACGAAAGGTATTTGTTGTAGGTGAGCAAGAAGCTGAGCTGCTGAACTCAAATCAGCATGGCTTAAGTCGTTACCAAGATTTGATCAATGAGGCGAGTGACCAAACTCCGGATGATCGATCGCTGGGTGCAGTGATGTTTTATACCTCGGGAACAACCGGGCAGCCAAAAGGGGTGAAGAGAAATTTACCGCCTATCGACCCCGACACATCGGCGGTGATGTACACCATGCTGCTGTCTTTGTTTGGCATTCCACCGCTGGCCGATAACGTGCATTTTTGCGGTTCGCCGATGTATCACACGGCAGTTATGAATTGGTCCACGTCTTCGCTGCACATGGGCCATGTGTTAGTGATGCACTCGGGGTGGGATGCCGAAGCGTTTTTGCGAGCTGTTGAACGCTACAAGGTCACGACCACACACGTGGTACCTACGCAGATGGTGCATTTGCACAAGTTACCGGATGAGATCAAACGACAATATGACGTCAGTTCCATGACGCATATGATCCATACAGCTGCGCCGATCTCTAAGCCAGTAAAAGCTGCGCTGCTCGACTGGTGGGGACCCTGTATTTACGAATACTATGCTGCTACTGAAGGCGGTGGTGCCATTGCTACTCCGACGGAGTGGTTGGCTAACCCAGGCACGGTTGGCAAAGCTTGGCCGGGAGCCGAGATTAAAATTGTTGACGACAACAATCAGGAAGCAGCGACCGGTGAGCAAGGAACAATCTATTTATTGATGAATGATCTCACCCGTTTTGAGTACCGAGGCGATCAACAGAAAACTGAAAAAACCCGCTGGGGAGACTACTTTACGGCGGGCGATGTTGGGTATTTAAACGACGCCGGGTTTTTGTTTTTGTGTGACCGTAAGATCGACATGATTATCAGTGGCGGAGCAAACATTTACCCAGCCGAAATCGAAAGTGTATTAATTACTCATCCAGATGTGTTGGATTGCTGTGTGTTTGGAATTCCCGACGAACAGTGGGGCGAACAAGTGAAAGCCGTGGTCCAAGCCAATGATTCAGTGGCGGATGAGGCTGCCTTTGGCGAACAACTCAACGAGTATTTGCAAACCAAATTGGCGCGCATGAAACTACCGAAGAGTTATGACTTCGTTGCACAACTGCCCCGCGACCCCAATGGCAAGCTTTATAAACGCCGTTTACGGGAGCCCTACTGGGCTGATCATGACGCCAAAATTTAGGGGCCGATTGTTTGTCTGAACAAGGCGCGACAATACGTTCCGAGTACGACTATATTGTTATTGGTGGAGGATCGGCCGGCTGCGTCATGGCCAATCGGCTGAGTCAAAATCCGCGCAATACGGTATTGCTTATCGAAGCTGGTAAACCAGACAATTGGCTGGTCAGGATGCCCGCCGGTGCAATGGCCATCGCCTACGACAAACGCTTTAGCTGGATGCATCAAACTTTGGCCTCCGACGCCATCGCTGGCAGGGCGATGGATTGGCCGCGCGGCAAAGTACTCGGTGGTTCGAGTTCAACCAATGGCATGGTTTATGTACGTGGGCAGGCGGCTGACTATGATGCTTGGGCTGATCTTGGAAACTCCGGATGGGATTGGCAAAGTGTGCTTCCATATTTCAAAAAGTTAGAAGATTTCCATGGCGGAGAATCTGCTGTGCACGGCGCTGGCGGGCCAGTTCATGTGCAATTGGCCGAGTCTGACGAGTTGGGAGATCGGTTCATTAAGGCCTGTCGTCAAGCAGGCATTCCAGCGACTGAAGACTTTAATACCGGGGAGCAAGAGGGCGTCGCTTATTACCAGGTGAATATCAGAAACGGCGTCCGGCAGAGCGCGGCAGAATCCTACCTGAAGCCTGTTGTTGATCGAACCAACCTAAGCGTTCTCACTTCGAGCATGGTTGAGCGCATTACTTTCAATGGCAACACGGCCACAGGAGTGGTGCTAAGACACAACGCAAAACAACGATCGATTGGCGCCAACAAAGAAGTGTTGCTGTGTGCAGGGGCGGTTAATTCACCGCAGCTATTGCAAGTGTCGGGTGTGGGTGATGCAGCGTTGCTGGGCGACTTAGGCATACCGGTGGTGCACAATTTGCTCGGCGTGGGTCAAAACCTACAAGATCACCTTGGAATCACCGTGGCATGCGAGGTCCAAGAACCGATTACGTTTAAAGCTCAGCTCGCGCCGCATCGTTTTGCCAAGCACATTTATCGTTACCTGAGATATGGCAAAGGCTTGCTCTCGATGCCGGCTGGGTACGTTGGCGCGTTTTTTAAATCTGAGCCGAGCCTGGACCGACCCGACATGCAGTTGCATTTTAATCCGGCGAGTGGTGTGCGTGAGGCAGGTGGGCGTGCGCGCATGGACAAAGTGGCAGGGGTTACGAGCATCGTGACTCCGATGCGACCAGACAGTCGAGGTTATATACGAATTGTTAGCAAAGACATCAATCAGCACCCAGAGATCAATCCTAATTATCTCAGCACCGAGCGAGATTGTGCTGCGATGCTCAGCGCACTTAGCTGGCAACGTGAGATATTCTCCCAGTCGTCGATGGCGGAGATCGCGGCTTCTGAGATACGGCCGGGGCAAGAACTGCAAAGCGACGAGGCCTTATTGCAATACATACAGCAGTGGTCAATAACCAATTATCACCCGGTGGGAAGTTGCAAAATGGGGGATGATCCACTGGCAGTAGTTGATAGCAATCTCAGGGTTCATGGGCTCAACGGTTTGCGCGTTGTAGATGCGTCTATCATGCCAAACTTAATCTCTGGTAATACCAACGCAGCAACGATGATGATTGCTGAAAAAGTCGCTGCAGAAAATTGGGTGTAGCTTGGAAATTCTAGCTAGAACAGCGATTTGAAGTTCTCAATATAGTCACTGAATTGCACACCGATTCCCGCTTCGGTAAAGCCAAAATCTTGCAAACTGTAGTCATGGGTTGGCCGCGCATCGCGTTGATTTTCTTCTCGATGGGTTTGCATTGCAGCCTTAGAATCATCGGTGAACGGCAGGCCTAAGTGCGCAAAAATGGTCTCGCAGCTTTGTTCTGGCTGGGACAGTAAATCGCGAAACCCAATATCCAAAAATTGGGCTTGATGCTGTTCTCTCACATTCAGTGCGTGGTTTAAGCCGCGGGCAAAAATCTCGCTCCATTGGCGACCTACCAGATGGGCGTCTACATCGTCCGCTTGAGTAACCCAGAGGTTGTAGTTAAAGCTGCTAATTGATGGGATGGTCTGGAGAGGGTTGCGGTGTGTTTGAATAATCCGCGCGTCTGGAAAGGTCGCGAGTAAGGTATCCAGAAAATGCAAATGGTGCGGTGTTTTCAGTAGCCAGGTCTTGTTGCTCGAGTCGCCGGAGCTTAGTTTTTTCTGCCATTGCAGGAACTGCAATTGCAGTTTCAGATAGTTGTATCCTGGTTGGTTGTCGTGACTGAACAACCAGTTGGCGTAATTCGGTAAATCGCAAAATGCGTTAGGCACTGTACTGTAGAAGCTGTGTTCTAGGAGCAAAATGTCCTCATCTGCACCCTCTGGGTCCATTGGGTGAATGGCAGCGATTTCTGGGTTTGCCTCTAACAGAGCAGCTACTTCTGCTTCGGCTAGACTCAGCCGTTCATCTTTGCGCGTGATATCCCAATCCATAAATGGAGCAGGGTTGCGCACCTCATACCAAAGGGGAGCAAAGAACCGCTGATCACTTGCGAGCACTCGGTGCAACATGGTTGTGCCGGTGCGCGGCAAGCCTACAATCACGGCTGGCGCGTGTATTTCTTCTTGCAAAATCTCTGGATGGCGTCGCAGCCACTCACTCAAACGCAATCGATTCTTTAAGGTGTTGAGCACGCGTTCATGTTGAACCATGCGGCCGACCGCATTTAGTTTTGCTTCTGCGTTCAAACCAGCCACCAGCACCTCGAAAGGTTCTAAAAAGGCTGGGTCGCCAAAGTCGCTCAAGCCGGTTTCATGCTTGGCCTGGGCCAACAGTGTTTCGCTGTCGAATTCGACAGCGGGAAGCTCATTTTGATTCATGTTAGTTCACTCAATTTGACGACCCGTGTGTTGACCGGCGGAAATGATGTGGCTTCGATCCAGCGAAACAACATCCCACCTTCGCTGTGACCCGCAGTACTCAACCAGTTTGGATAACGCTCGCTGGGTGTGGGATTGGGTAAATGCGACACTGCAATGACAATTTTCCCGGCTTCGTTCGTATGTGTTGACTGATTATTACAAGTAACTTGGTGATAGCGGTAATCAAGCGACTCCATCCAGTAGTTAGAGAGTTGAAAGTTCCAAGCTTCACACTCTGGGATGCCCTCAGGTTCTATCACTAAGACTTCATCTTCTGCCAGACGCCAGTGGCTATTGTGATAATGAATTTTCTCGTTACCACCCACCTTGATGCACATTTGCTGATCGTTTGCAGGTAGTTGATTGCTGTGTTGCTTAAACTGATTGATCCAGTTTGAGAACAGGCCGCTGGTACCTTCAACAAAGCCAACTGAACGGAGTAGTAATTCAGCAAAGCGCTCGGGATCGAGCGTGTTGGCGGTGGCGGCGTTTAAACATTGAATGCGAAACTGCGCCGGTCTCTCACGGCGTGCATTGCAATACTGCCGCACGATCAGATTATCGCTATTGCGTGCCATCGGCAGCCAATTTGGATATAAGCTGGTATCTGTTGGTTGAGTAGTGCTCACCAGAATGGTGAATGATCCATCTTCATTGAAGTTGAGTTCCGAGCTGCTAATCTCGCCGGTCGGCTGCATGTCTCCAGTGGTTGCATAGCTGCCAGCTTTGGTTGCGACGGAGAAATATTCGACCTCTCCCACTTCACCGTTAATCACATAATCGTATTCTCCACTGACGCAACAATTTAGATAATAGTTGTCGGGGTTGTCATTGCCAATCTTGATGGTGTCATGTGACAAACTATAAAAAGTGGGGAATCGAGGGTCTGATCCTTCTACGCAACTCTCTAAGCCGGCGCGCAGCAAGCGGGTGAGGTATCGATAACCTTCGGCTTGTGTAAGTGGGTCTTGTGGTGCGCTGACGTCATTGATTAGAGTGCCAGCTTGCTTAAGGCGATCACAAAACTCATTCCAGAGTTCTTGGTTCATAGTTTTATCTTAGCAGGGCTGTTGGCTGGGACACTTTAGTGCGCGAAATATTCACCACCATTCACATCCAAGCTTGCACCGGTCACCGCGCATGCGTAGTCGGATGCGAGCATCATGGCAGCTTTGGCGCAATCGCCGTCAGTTTGAATATCTCCAAGGGCGATATTTTGCGCGATGTTAGCGCGCTCTTCTTCAACGCTAGTGCCATTTTGTTGAGCTTGCATGGTGCAATAAATTTGTACTCCTGGGCCCCACATCCACCCCATATACACTGAGTTTACGCGAATATTAAATTGCCCAACTTCTTGCGCGAGATGGGTCGCGGCACTGGCTAACGCGGCCTTCGAAGCGGCATAGCCGCCATGGGTGAGCATGGGTTTCCGGGTCGCCATGGTATTGATCATCACAATCGACCCGCCGCCGTTTTCTTTCATCGCAGGAATCACTTTTTGCGACATATTCAATGATCCAAATAGATTCACATCCAAAGCAGTTCGCCAGTCGGCGAAGTTGCTGGTTTCAACGTGATCAAAGGAACCTGGGTGATATGCGTTATTAAACAAACAATCAACGCGGCCAAATTTACTCAATGTTTCAGCCACCAGATGCTCGCATTGCTCAGGCTTAGTGATGTCTGTTTGGATAGCCAAAGTCTGCGCGCCGATTGCTAAATTTTGAATCCTTTGTTCAGTCTCTTCCATGCTTGCCAGTGTGCGCGCTGACATCACTACAGTGCCGCCGTCTCGAGCGATGTGCTCAGCTAAATCACCGCCCATGCCTGGCCCAATGCCTGACACGATGCATATCTTATCTTTTAACAGCATAAAATCCTCCAACCTGTATTTTTATCTATTATGCATTATGATTGCATAAATCATTTCAAGCAGCAGAAATTTCTAATGAGCATGCCCAATGACATCGGAATCATCGACCTGATGCTCGCCATCCCCAATGACGGAAAGTCAAACTACTATGACTTTATTAAACCTTTATTGATGGATGAAGAAAGCCGGCAGATGTTTCAAATGCCAGCCCAGTACATGTTTAAAGATGTGCCAGACGTAGGTGGTCAACCAGACTACACGGCCTACACGATTGCCCAAATGGACAAATATGGTATCGAGCTAGCCTTGGTTGGGGTGGATGAAGGTGAGCAGTTTAAAGAACAGGGCGAAGCAGTTTTGAACTTTCCTGACCGATTTGTTGCCAGCTACGATTGCAACCCCAACAACGGTATGGAAGAGGTGCGCAAAATCCGCCGTTTGCATGAGCGCTTCGGGCTCAAAGCGGTTACGGCGTTTCCTTGTGGCTTGTGTCCGCAGGTGCCTTTAGATGATAAAAAGTGGTATCCGATTTTTGTCGCGTGCATCGATTTGGATATTCCATTTTGTCCCTGTGTCGGCGTGCCCGGCCCGCGAGTACCTATGGCGCCGCAAAAGGTAGAGCACTTGGATGAAATTTGTTGGTTCTTCCCAGAATTGAAAGTGGTCATGCGTCACGGCGGCGAGCCATGGACTGAGTTGGCTTGGAAGCTCATGCTCAAGTACCCAAACCTGTATTACATGACCAGCGCGTTTGCACCCAAATACTATCCGCAGACAATCATCGACTATGCAAATACCCGCGGTGCTGACAAAGTGATGTATGCCGGATATTTTCCGATGGGTCTTTCGCTGGAGAGAATCTTCACCGACTTGCCAACAGTGCCGTTTAAGGCCGAGGTTTGGCCAAAGTTTTTGCGCGAGAACGCGCAACGTGTGTTCAATTTGTGAGGTAATCATGGTGAGTTATGAACAAGCTGTCGCTGTTGCGGACAAATATATGACGGCAATGTCGGCGCAGGATTGGGCAGCAGTCATGACGCTGTATGCCGATGATGCGACTCTAGAAGATCCGGTTGGCAGTGATATCAAGGTAGGTAAAGCCGCGATTACCGAATTCTATTTTGGAATTGGAGAAACCGATATCACCTGTCGACGAACCGGGCCAGTTCGATTTGCGGCGGCTGAAATGGTGTTTCCTTTTGAGTGCATTATGCGCAGTGAAGAGGGTTCGATGAAACTCGACATCATTGATCACTTTGTTTTGAACGAACACGGATTGATTATGCAGATGCGAGCATTCTGGGGGCCTGAGACGGCGGTGCCCTATAGCGGAGACAATTAGATGAACAATCGTCAGTGGTTGTTAGCGCAAAGACCCAGCGGTGCACTAGAACCGACCAATTTTGAAATGGTTAGCTCAGCCATGCCCGAGCCGAACCTTGCCGCTGGAGAAATTTTGATTAAAACTTTGCTGCTGAGTTTTGACCCGGCGATGCGCGGTTGGATGAATGATCAAGCGAGCTATATTGAGCCAGTCGGGCTTGGCGAGCCAATGCGCGCAAGTGGCGTGGGGCAAGTCGTCGCTTCGCAAAACCCACAGTATCCTGAGGGTTCTTTAGTCAGTGGTTTGCTCGGTTGGCAGGAGTTTAGTGTGGGGGGGCGGCATGCGATATTCCCCACCGTCTCTCTACCAGAAGGCACGCCTGAGTCTTGGCCCTTGAGTATTTTCGGTGGCACCGGTTTAACCGCTTATTTTGGTTTGCTCGAAGTTGGTCAAGTGAAGGAAGGCGATACCGTATTGGTATCCGGCGCCGCTGGAGCAACAGGGTCGGTCGTTGCACAAATCGCTAAGCTAAAGGGCTGTCGAGTGATCGGGGTTGCTGGTGGTGCTGAAAAA
This sequence comes from uncultured Arenicella sp., assembly GCA_937973905.1. Classification (GTDB taxonomy): domain Bacteria; phylum Pseudomonadota; class Gammaproteobacteria; order Arenicellales; family Arenicellaceae; genus Arenicella. Next base: position 11,053 of record CALJJR010000120.1, read on the forward strand.
TGCACTTGGTTGTTGGAGGCTTGTGGCGTTGATCACGTGATTGATTACAAAGCAGACAATCTGCACGCCAAACTACGAGAGTTTGCACCGCAAGGAATAAACGTATTCTTCGATAATGTTGGCGGCGAGACTTTGCAAACGGCGCTCAACCACATGGCGGACTTTGGATGCGTCGTGATGTGCGGTGCCATTTCTGTGTACAACCAGTCCGCGCCCACACCAGGGCCGAATAACCTCACTCAAATCATTGTCAAGCGCTTGCGTGTGCAAGGGTTCACGACCTTGGATTTTCTTGATCAAAAAGATCAAGCCCTGGCCGATTTAATGCAGTGGGTGCAAGCCAGTAAAATTGTGTGGCGCGAAGATATTGCAGAAGGGTTCGAGAATATTCCCGCAACGCTCAACCGTTTGTTCGACGGCACCAATAAGGGCAAGCAACTGTTACGCGTTGCGACGGCGGATTAGCGCTACGGTTTTGCCATATGCCAAACAATAATCAACCGCTGATATTTGATGATCTAGCAGCACCGCGCTACAGCGCTCTGCAAAAGTTGGTTATTTGGCTTGGCAGCAAACAGTATGTCGATTTGAGTCAGGCCGCAGTTTTAGGGGCTGCTCAGGCGCAAACTGGCTTAGACGACTTTGGCCCTCATGAGTTTCGTGAGCGCCTGCAAGTCTTGTTAGACGACTACAACAGTGACCCCGATATCAGCAAAATTGGGCGCGCACAGATGTTTGCTGATTTGACTCGATGTGCACGTAATCGCCTACTTATTCAAGATCGATTTAACACCACTGAAAATTGGCAAGCCACAGAGCTGCCCGCGCCGCTTGCAGTAGCTGGGCTACCTCGGTCTGGTACCACTCATTTGGTTAATTTGCTCGCCGCAGATACTCGGTTTCAATCTTTGCCGCTGTGGAAAATTCAAGAGCCATTTCATGTGCGTGGCAAGGAGCGTGCGGCAACTGGGCTAAAATTTCGCGCATGGCTACTGCGAACCTTATTGCAAAGTGGTGATACCGCGCACCAAGATCCACGGTATCTGCGTTGTTCTTTGCGATGGTCAGGCATGCAGCTTACCGGCCCAAAACTCGCGGCCATGCACCCGATGAACCCCGACCATATTCACGAAGAGTTGGAAATCATGACCTATGACTTCTCATCCAATCAGTTTGAGTGGACGTCGGTGATTCCTGGATATCGAGACTATTATCTCGCCCACGACCAGACTCCACACTATGAGTATTTAAGAGATGTCTTAAAGTTGTTGTTCTTGGAAGAAGGTTCTGGCCGACCGTTTGTATTGAAGTGTGTGCAGAATCCGGAGCAACTCCCGGCCATGAAGCACGCATTGCCCCACGCTACTGCGCTATTTACGCATCGTGACCCGGTGGCGGTGATTCAATCAACCGCGACTATGCTCGCCTATGGGCATAGAATTCTGCGCACCAAAGTAGAACCCAAGAAAGTGTTGGCCTACTGGGCCGACCGCTTTGAACTATTGCTCAAAGCCTTCGTGCGTGACCGCCATGTATGGCCGCAAACACAAAGTTTGGATATCCAATTTGCTGATTTTATGGCTGACCAACATGAAACTTTGGAGCGCATTTACGTGCATCATGGTTGGGAACTTAACGATCAAGCTCGCCAGCAAATACAACATTTTATTGATACTCATCCACGCGGGAAGTTCGGCCGTGTTCAATACAAGCTGAAGGAGCATTTTGGCGTTGAACCAGATCAGCTACGCGAACGCTTTGCGTTCTATTTTGATGCATTTGGTGTCAAACCAGAGGTCTAGCCAAAGTTGTAAGCAGCACAGCAGAAGCGATCGACCTAAGGGTTATCAGGAGTGAGCCAAATTGGCGATGTCCAAGCCATCTCAGTAATAGTGCTTGGCATCGTATTTTCACAAGCAGCAGGGCGTTTCTCAGGCGCCGCTGCGTCGCATTGAGCGGCGCTCCAACGTGGGCTCGGCGCTTCAACGGCACGCAAGTAGTAATAACTGGGCACCTCAGGGTCGTACTCTGGGTCTTCATAGACCGCGCACAACTCTGCTGCGCCTGGCGATTGTAGGGCGTTAATAACCTTATTGTGCTTTTGGCCTGTTTGATCAACCCAACCCTTGATGAGCTGTAATTGAGTTAAGGGTTGAGATAGAGGGTCCGCCGTTGCCTGCAGTAAAAATTGAAATTTCAACTCCAAGGCAGGCAGTTTTGAGCCCATTGGTGTGCCACGTGCGTAAGCTGCATCGAGCCAATTGCTTTGTTCACATAAAGAGGGCTCATATTGCCCGACAAAAAAGCGCGGCTTGATACGCGAGCCGGAAGTGCCGAATGCTTCGCGTCGTTTCATCGATTGAAAAATCGCGTCGCGTGAATTCTCAACGGCGTAAACGCCGGCTAAGCCACCAGGGTTACTTAGCAAACGATTAAAACGACCTAAGTCTGCCTCACCTAAGCGACCTTCAAGCGTGGCTTCATAGGCGATATGACCTTGCCAACTTGCTTCGTCGGTTGCACCGCTGGCTCCGACATGTGTGTCGGAGCTGCCGATGAAACCTAACTCGTAGGGGTTCATGCCGTGTTGTTGTTCTTGCTCCATACCCGCGAGTAATGCACCACGAGCAAAATCTCGTGATGACAGGCAGAAGCCTTTATAAAGATTGTGCGTTTGATCAAAGTGCCCGGCTTGGCATTCTGGGCTATCGCCTTTACCAAAGCGCGGCAAGATGGCGTTGAGCTCTAAGGCAAATTCGGTTTTGCCAAATTGTCGAAGCGCTTCAACGTCGCATAATTCGTCAACATCTCCAAGTATGTCGGTAACGCCATTCAGGCACTCTGACGTGCCTTTGTGTTGGCTGATTTCCATTAAGCGGTCATAAGAATTTCGCAACGTACGGTTGGCTTGTTGTGCTGCCGAGCTGAAGCCTTGTGTTTCATCGGGATTGAACGCATTGCCACCGGAGACGTTGGAATTATGTGGTATTGAGATAACGTCACACTGATCAATGCCTAGGCGACATTCCTGTTCATAGCTTTCTAACAGCCTAAAGGGTTGGGGGTGGCTAAAATAACTGGCTGGTCGATTCGGCACGAACGAGTTTTTGAAAATTGCATTGCGGTGCAGGTGCTGGGCGTTGGTTGAACGCGTATATTCATAGCCGACAAAGCTGGTAAAACTGCACTTGGAGGTTTTGTCGTAAGCGCCGTTGGCAGCGGCAATGACGCTGTCCCAAACGCGCTTATCAGCGGTTTGGCAATCGTCTAAGTCCGTGCCACATACATCCTCATTACGAGTTGGTTGGAGGCGCGCGTTCTGCGCCATAAACACCCGCACACCTGCTTCACCACCGGCACGGAACTTTTGACAGGCCTTACTATCGTAGCCGGCAAACTCACCTTTGTTGCGGCAAATATAGCCCTCACCAAAGGTCTCTGCATGGTCAGTTACGGCGGCGAAGTCGAGAGGGCGTGTGAGTTGCGATGTTCGTGCTGGCGCGCCGGGTAACGTAATCGACTCGCCTTGAGCAAAGCGATAGACGTCGGCGGGGAAGGTGCGAGTTCCGTCTGGAAACGCATCGGCGGATAACGCGGTATGAATGTGTAAATCACCAAATAGAGCAAGTTTGTTGGCCGTTCTTATAGTGCAAGGCTCTCGAGCTTCTGAGTATGCAAGCTGTGGTTGGTAACCAAAAGCATAGACTTGCGCCGCCGATTTCGCCGACGTCGGTGTCGAAATCGAAACTGATTTATCAACTGGGTGTTTTAGGATTGACGATAGGGCGAGGTAGGTCGCGATAACTAGTGCCAAAATGAGCACTAAATAGAGGAGAATTTTTTTTATCATTGCGCGCGCCTAATTCAAGGATGCTGGTAGCGCTTTTACCCAAATAGGTGAAGTCCACGCTCGCTCTTGAATAATTGGTGAGTAAAATGGCTCGTCTTCTTCCCGCAAGCAGCATTTATCGTAAACCGGCCCCTCTGCGCCGAGTTCGTGGGCTCGCTCATTCGCAGCCTGCGCATCGGTGGCGCAATTGTTCGAAAAGGGGTTAACCCCGGCGGCCATGCATTGTCGTGTGCTCCATCGGCAACTTGGATTTTCCAGCACGCGCACATAGTAAAAGGCACTCCGCTGAGCGTTGAATTCAGGGTCTTGCCACACCGTGCAGAGCTGTCGCGCGCCGCTGCCTGTTACCGCGCAGCTATTACGATCGACTCCGGCACCATTGTTAGCATTGCCCGCGACATCGAACACTTGCTCATGAGTGTCACCATTTGCATCTACCCAGCCTTTGATGATTTGCAGGCGTTGTAAATCAACACCAGGATAGAGCTCTGTACCAGGGTCTTTGTACGCACTGACTAAGAATTTTGGTGCATTGGTTTGCAGCTCGCCGCCCATGGGCACACCCGCCGCGTAAGCTTGTTCGATCATCGTCGGAGAGTCGCAAATATTATCGGCGAATTCCTCCGCAGCAAAAAAACGCACGATTGGGCGAGTGCCAGAAGTGGCGTAAGTTTCCTTGCGCTGGAGAGCGTTAAAGATCGCGTCACGAGAATTTTCCTCAGCCCACACTACGGCATGGCCGCCCGCATTGGAGAAGAAATGGTCTTGCACGTTGCGATACTCCGAATCACGTCGACCTAGGTGGCCAACAAAGGGCTGTTCATCAGCCGCGCCCGGCGTCGCGCTATGCGTATCTGTGCTGCCAATAAAGCCCATCACAAATGGGTTGGTGCCATCGCGCTGTTCAAGCTCAAGCCCAGCCTTGAGAGCATTGCGCACCATGTTGCGTTCACCAAACTGATTGATGGGCACGGGTGCGGCTCGTTCGGTCCTTACCTTGCCATGTACGGAACCAAGCATGGTTAAATTGTCAGCCACCACTTGTTCAAAGGTGCAGAGTTCGTCCACCGTATCAAGGCCAACGCCGGCCAGGCGGTCAAAGCGACATTCAGATGCGCCCTTGTGTTGAGTCAGCTCTACCACAGGTTCGAAGAACAAGCGATTAGCAAGCTCTTCATCGCTTTGCGGATCGCGAAACATGAGGCCACCAGCGAGATTAGGGTTGTGTGGAATACTAATCACATCGCACCCAGTGTCTGTATCTGTGCATTGTGCACGCAGTTTTTGCCACAGGGCCGGGAAGTTGCCGCGACCCGTCTCGTAGGTAGAGATTGGGCGCTCCGTAACCTTGTCATTACGGAAGATCACATTGCGATGCATATTGTTTTGATTCGGAGCGTCAGTGTATTCATAACCCACAAAGGTGGTGAACTGACATTCGCTGCTGCGGTCGTAGTGTTGTTCAGCCGCTTGCTGGATGCGTTGCCAAACATCCCGATCAGCCTCTTCGCAGTCAGATAGATTACAGGCGAACGAGGTCTCGGTCTCATCTGCTTGTTGACCACCCAAACCCGTCCACCAGCTGGCTGCGATTAACTGAAACCAAAAGGTTTCCGAGCGAGTTAATCCGCAATGTGGCCACCAGTAACCAAGCTTGCCCGAATCTTCGGTGCAGATACTGACTTGGCCAAGAAATTCGGCGTGATCGGTGATTGCAGTAAAATCAAGAGGGCGCTCCAGCTGCGTGGTGATGGATTGCTCACCGTCCGCATTCGGTAAGCTGATCGGTTCGCCCTTAGCAAAACGGTAGGCATCATCGGGCTCGTTGCGCTGGCTGGATATGTAAGAGTCAAATGAATAGCGCGTATGCACATGTAGGTCGCCAAACAGGGGTTGTTTTAATGCGGTGTGATTTGCACAGGGTTGGCGATCTTCCGAGTACTCAATTTGAGCCCAGCTCAAACTCGCTTGACCGAGCAATAGGCCCAGCAGTGCAAAAGACGCTAAACGGTTCATTTTACGGACATGCCTCCATCTACCGATAGTACTTGCCCGGTGACGAAAGAAGCGCGATCAGAACACAGAAATACCACTGCCTGGGCAATTTCTTCGGGCTTGCCCATACGTTTTATGACGGCCTGATTGTTAAAGCGTTGTTCTTGCTCGGGTTGTTCCTGTAAGTAACGTTCGATGCCTGGTGTGCGAATCACACCGGGTGAGACGGCGTTAATGCGGATGCCCAGCGCACCGTACTCGCTGGCGGAGCTCTGAGTAAGAACATTCACGCCGGCTTTAGCGGTGGCGTAAGCCGTGTTGTAGGCTTGTCCTTTCAGCGAGGCATTCGAAGAGATATTAACAATGCTGCCCTTTAACTCCCCTTCATTTTTCAGCATGGCGGCCACTTCGTGTTTTAAGCAGAGCCAGGAGTTAGTTAAACACATTTCCAAAGTGGCATCGAAAACCTCACGCGTGAACTCATGAATTGGGCCTTGGCCGCGGCTCAAGGCAGCGCTATTGCAGGCGATGTCGAGTCGACCAAAGTGTTTGACGGCCGATTGCACCATCGATTCAACGGCGTCTTCCTGGCTAACGTCGGTTTCAACAAACAAGGCGTCACCACCTGCTTGTTGAATCATTGCGACCGTTTTCTCACCAGCTTCGACATTAAAATCGGCGACCACAACCTTGGCACCCTCATGCGCAAAGGCCAGTGCAATTGCTTGGCCGATACCCATGCCAGCACCTGTGACTACACCGACTTTGTCGGCCAGAAGTTGAGTTTGTGTCATTGTCATCACCCTTGTTCGCTCTTAATCAAATCGATAACTTGTTGTTGTGTGACCTTATTGCCTGTCTCGTAGTACAGGCGCTGGCCAACCGTGACTTGCTGTTGCATCTTTTGCATCGTGCCTTTAATCATCGCGCCGAGCAGTGAGCCGACTGGCCCCCACTTCATGTCGTAACTTAAGGTATTAGTTAAACGCGTTCGAGCGTCGGACTCGCGCTCAATGTGGTAACGAAAGGTGGCGCTAGAAAACAGTGGCGGCATCCCGTCACCTTTATCGTGATGCAGCCTCAATAGAAAACCAGCACCTTCGTTCCATTCCACCACGGTTTCAATCATCGGCGGGCGGCTGCTACGTACTATCCGGCTTGCCCCAACACCTGTGGTTTGCTCGGTGGTGAGATCGCAAGCCGTTAAGTCGGGAACATAAAAATGCGCCTTGCTTAAATCGCTTAGTCTTTGCCAAGCTTCTTCGACTGATAAGTTGGCCACAGTCGTTGCGCTGATGTGATTTTTCATTGTGTGCGAGTCCTGAAGGGTCTGGTCAAAAGTTTACGGATTAAGGCGCCATATGGAGTGAGGCTTTGTAGTCTAAAGGTATGAACTAGCTGACTAGAATCAGCCTGCGACCATAACTTATGAATGCCATCAAAATAGGGCGCTGTGAGTTCGTTCCACTCGATAACTTCAAGCATCAAATCACTCTCAGAGTGGGATTCAATATAAGCCATTTGCGCCAGCCCTTCGAAGCCACAGCTCAATACCGGAGAGAATTGCTTTGAAGTTGCCTTGGCCATCGTGGCCGGAAAGTCCTCTACGCAGACGGCGTAGTGATGTGGCATGCCAGGGTGGCAATATTTTTTTTCTTTATAAATACTGGCTTGGGTACCGATTTGTTCGATCAGTTCTATTTGCAAATCGCCGTGATAGGCAAATGCTATATCCACGACGAGTCTGCCGGCTCTTTTGCCGCGATACTGAACGTTGGCCATGGGGCTTGCTCGACGTGCAACAACGAAGTGCGTTAAACCTAATTCATGCCACTGTTGCATCGCATCATCAATGTTATCAACCACATATCCGAGCTGACGAATCGGGCCAAAATGACTCGGCAGAGTAGGTATAGGTGGCAATGATAGCGAGGTCATTAAATGGGGTGTTAGGCAGCTCTTAGTCTGGTTGTCATTATTGAGAGCACTGTTTTTCGATGCGCTTTGAGGTATTATGCAATGGTATTGCAAAAATAACAAAAACCAAGCTTCTGCTCGAAAAATCCAGCAAATTAAAGCTTACGCCCAACACTTATGACGCTCACAGAATTACTTGAATCGCGAACCTCTACGCGTGCTTACATGGCTAAAGAGGTTCCATCTGAAACCATTCGTGAAATATTTACCACGGCCCAGATGAGTGCCTCAAACTGTAACACCCAGCCGTGGCATGTGGCGATCGTGTCGGGTGACAAGCGGGAGCGCTTGGCGAAGGAGTTGGTGGCACTGGTTTCCAGCGGTGCGCAACCTAATCCGGTATTTCAACCGGGTGATTACGGTTTGGCTGACGAGTACAAACAGCGTCAAATCGATTGCGCAATGGCTCTCTACGATGCTGTTGGTATTGATCGAGCAGACAAAGTTGCGCGAATGCAGCTGATGTTGAAAAATTTTGAATTTTTCGGTGCGCCACACGTGGCCATCTTTTCAATGCCACAAGCGATGAAAGAAGTGAATGCTGTGGACGTGGGTATTTATCTGCAGTCAGTTATGTTGTTGATGATTGAGCGCGGTCTAGCATGCTGCCCACAGGGTGCTCTGGCGTTTTATCCAGATCCGATTGTGGATCTCGTGCCGATTCCAAGCGGCAACGGAATTCTGTTTGGTTTGTCGTTTGGCTACCGCGATGAAGCGGCGGAAATCAACGACACCAGAACTCAACGTGCGAACTTTGAAGAGTTTGCGCAGATGATTTCTTAGTAATTAGACATGATCCACTTTCAAGACCACGCGCAATTACAGTCCTTATTAGACGAGAATTTCAGCGATTGGAGTCCGCCGTTATTAGTGACGCAAACTATGATCGACGAATTTGCACAAATTTCTGGCGATACTTTGTGGATACATACTGATCCTGCAAAGTGCAAAGAGATGGGAATGGGTTCGACCATTGCCCATGGATTTTTGATTTTGAGTCTGCTCAGTAGTCTGCCAGCAGGTGAGGACGTGGTGGGTAAAGTTACTGGTTATCGCCAGATAATGAATTATGGATCGGACAAGTTGCGCTTTTTAGCGCCGGTGCCGGTAGACAGCGAAATTCAAGCCAGACGTAAGGTGATTGCCGCTGTGGTTGAAGAGAACAAAACTAAAGTCACACTGCAGTGGCAGGTCAACGTGGTTGGTCAATCGCAGCCGAGTCTGTTGTATGACATGACCTTTGTGTTCATTTAAACGTTTATGAGTCGGAGTAAGAGCGCTAATGACTAGAGAAGCAGTAATTGTGGATGCCGTGCGCACACCAATCGCGCGCGGCAAACCAGGTGTGGGTTTACTCAGTGGTTTACACGCGACCGAGTTACTTGCCAAGCCGTTGCAAGAGTTGGTATCGCGCAACCATTTAGAATTCGCTGACGTCGACTACCTTGCTGGCGGCTGCGTCACGCAAGCGGGGGAGCAATCCAGCAATGTAACCCGTAATGCTTGGTTGTCGATTGGCGATGATTACACCGCTGGTGCCACTACTATGGACAATCAATGCGGGTCTGCGCAAACGGCTAACCATACCGTGGCGGCCATGATTGGCGCCGGTAGCGTTGACGTGGGTATTGCCTGCGGCGTTGAGTCGATGAGTCGAGTACATATGGGGGCCAATGTGATGAATGGCCCTGGTAATTACTTGCCTGAGTCATGGCCTTGGGATACGCCGCCTAATCAGTTTGTACACGCAGAACGCATTGCCTCCAACCGCGGTATCACCCGCGCAATGGCCGATGAGTTTGGTTTTCACTCGCAAGCGCGTGCGGCGCGTGCCTGGCAAGAAGGTCGGTTTGATCGAGAAGTTATGAGCCTCATGGCACCCGCATTTGATGCCGACGGTCAAGCAACTGGTGCTCAACAAACTGTCAACCGTGATCAAGGCTTGCGTGAAACTTCACTGTCTGGTCTAGCGGATCTGAAATCGATTATGCCTGATGGCGTGCATACGGCGGGCTCGTCCTCACAGATTTCAGATGGCGCAGCTGCGGTTTTATGGATGAGCGCTGAGCAGGCTCAACAACGCGGCTTAAAACCTCGGGCTAGAATTATCACTGATTGCGTTGTTGGCACCGATCCATACTTTTTGCTCGATGGGCCGGTCGACGCGACTGCAAAGTTATTTGCCCGCAGCGGCATGAATAAAAATGATATTGACCTATTCGAAGTGAATGAGGCCTTTGCTGCAGTGGTTTTGTCATGGGCCGGTGTTTACGATATTGATCTCGACAAGGTTAACGTCAACGGTGGCGCTATTGCTCTCGGTCACCCAGTTGGATCAACCGGCGCGCGCCTGATTTGCACCGCTTTGCATGAACTAGAGCGGCAGGACAAAAGCACGGCGTTGATCGCAATGTGTTGTGGTTCTGCTATTGGCACCGGAACCATCATAGAGAGGTTGTAAGTATGGCTGAATTATTTGACGGTCAAGTTGCGGTAATTACTGGCGCTGGTCGAGGCTTGGGCAAAGAAGAGGCTGTTGATTTGGCCGCTCATGGCGCCCGTGTCGTTATTAATGAAGTAGACCTACCAGCTGCGCGCGAGGCTGCCGAAGAAACCGCCGAACAAATTCGTGCGGACGGCGGCGAAGCGTTGGTTGTGCTCGGTGATTGTGCCGATAGTACGGATGCCGCAGCGTTGATGGAACAAACCTTGGCGACCTTCGGTGATCTAAACATCATGGTGAACAATGCGGGTTTTCTGCGTGACAAAACCATTTTCGGCATGTCCGATGAAGAGTTTGATTCGGTCGTGCGGGTCCACTTGCGGGGGCATTTTGTCAATATGCGCAACGCCACAGCCTATTGGCGAAACAAGGCTAAAGCTGGAGAATTAGAGTATGGCCGACTGATCAGTACCTCTTCCGAGGCTGTTTTGTATGGCTCAGCAGGTCAGCCCAATTATGCCGCAGCCAAAGCAGGGATAATTGCTATGACCATGGGAGCGGCACAGCTAATGCAACGGTATGGTGTTAGCTGTAATGTCATCATGCCTCGCGCTGAAACTGATATGACTAATTCAGGCCCCACGGCCGACATGTTCAAGGCACCCGAAACTGGTTTTCATTATTTCGACCCTGCGAATGTTGCACCACTGGTCAGCTATCTGGCTTCGCCGAATGCCAGCCATATTTCCGGCGAAGTTTTTATTGTTTGGGGTGATGAAGTCAGTGTGCTGGAGCGGCCCAAGGTGCTGCCAGCGCATAAGAACCCTGAAGGTGCGCAAACATGGAGTCAAGCTGGCTTGCATAAAAGTTTATCGACGCATTTTGATCAAGATTATCGTTCGGTGCGTGACGGATTTTCGATGCCGATTGATTGAGAAAGTGCCATCGAGATGAGTGACTTAACACAATTCAGAAACGAGGTGCGTGACTGGTTGCAAGCCAATTGCCCCCCGTCACAGCAAACCACGGTTGCCACGAAGGACGTGGTATGGCCTGGCCGCAATCAACAGTTTCCAAGTGACGATGCGCGAACTTGGTTTGAGCGCATGCGTGACAAAGGTTGGACTTGCCCAACCTTTCCTGCCGAATACGGTGGTGGCGGGCTAAGCGCTGCCGAAGAGAAAGTTCTCAAAGAAGAGATGCGTGCACTAAATTGTCGACCACCAGTGACAGACCAAGGCATTTCTATGCTCGGCCCCGCCTTGCTTGAGTTTGGCAGTGAGGCGCAAAAAGCCTATCACATACCCAAAATTGTTCGTGGTGAGTTACGTTGGTGTCAGGGTTACAGTGAACCTAGCGCGGGCTCAGACTTAGCGAGCTTGCAATGTAAGGCCGAAGACTTAGGTGATCATTTTCTAGTCAACGGCAGCAAAATATGGACGTCTTACGGCGTCGAGTCGGACTGGATTTTCTGTCTTGTAAGAACCTCAAGTGAAGGCGCCAAGCAGGCGGGGATCAGTTTTCTATTAATTGATATGGAAACGCCTGGTGTCAGCGCACAGGCGATTGACTTAATTAGCGGCGAATCTGAGTTTGCGCAGGTTTTCTTCGATGATGTGAAAGTGCCGAAGGAAAACTTGGTGGGCGAGGTCAATGGTGGTTGGGCCGTCGCAAAGGGTTTGCTTAAGCATGAACGCAAAATGATGGCGGAGCTTGGTAGCAGCTTTGCTGGTGGCGATTTGTCATTACCAAAGTTGGCCAAAGAAGTGTTGGGTGAAACCAGCACTGGCGCAATCAGTGGCAACGAAATTCGCAGCAAAATTGCTGACTATGAGATGCAGATGCGTGCCATAGGCTTAACCGGTTTGCGCTCCCATCATGAAGGCATTGCGGGCGAGTTAGATCCCAATGTGCCACTGATTATGAAATATCTTGGCACCTCCGCCTTACAGACTCGCGATGAATTGGCGATGGATATTCTCGGTCATCAAGGCGCCGGGTGGCAGGATGAGTTTTTTAGTGAGACGCAGCTGCGCGTAGCGCGCGACTTGCTGTTCAATAAAGCGCTCACCATCGCCGGCGGAACCAATGAAATCCAATTGAACATTGTCGCCAAGCGCGTGCTGGAACTACCGACCCTGCCGGAGCAGAACTAGCCATGGCTTTGGTGCTTTCGGACGAAGAAAAAATGTTGCAGGCTGCGGCTGAGCAATTTTTTG
>CALJJR010000121.1 GCA_937973905.1 uncultured Arenicella sp.
ACTGTAACAGAAGCACGAATAGTAATGAGTTACTTAATGTAAAATACTTACATAATTTAGAGCCAAAACGTTTTGAAACCGTTGATTTTTTTTGATCGGCGTCAAATAGAGCAAAATAATGAAAGAAAATTTCACAGTTAAAAATCAAAATCGAACCAAAATCGTAGCAACTGTTGGCCCAGCTTCATCTTCGCCTGAAGTAATCAATAAATTGATTCTCAATGGCTGCACTGTGTTTCGGATCAATTTTTCGCATGGAGATCAAGATTCGCATGCTGAGTCGATTAAAAATATCCGTGCAACTGCGAAGTCCTTGCAACAATCTGTGGCCATTCTAGGTGATTTACAAGGTCCTAAAATTCGCATTGGCGATATTGTTGATGGGAGCTTTCCCTTGCAAGCTGGTCAACGCCTTTTGTTGGATTCTACAATTGATGACAGCGCAGGCAGTCTAGAAGGAATCAGTTACAAGTGCGATACCTTGGCTGCGAGTTGCTCCGAAGGTCGAATTTTAATGTTGGACGATGGGCGAGTTCAACTGCGAGTCATTTCAGTTGATGGTACCGCTATCATGACCGAGGTCGTAGCCGGCAGTGTGCTGTCATCGCGTAAAGGTTTGAATTTACAAGGAGGTGGGCTGGCCGAAGACGCACTCACTGCCAAAGATCGTGAAGATATTGTGTTCGCAGTTGCACACAAACTCGATTATATCTGTGTGTCTTTTCCGGCGACCCCGGCTGACATGCATCATGCCCGTGAATTGCTGGAAGCCGCTGGTGGGCGCGCAAAGTTAATCAGCAAAATTGAACGAGCGGAGGTGGTGGAGAGTGAAGCCACCATTGATGCCATGATAAATGCGTCAGATGGTGTGATGGTCGCGCGCGGAGATTTGGCTGTCGAAGTAGGGTTTGCCGCAGTAACACCCCTACAAAAGCAAATTGTGCAGCGCTCCCGAACGCTTAATAAGCCCGTGATTGTGGCCACACAAATGATGGAGAGCATGATTGATAGCCCAGTCCCGACGAGGGCTGAAGTCTCTGACGTCGCTAATGCCGTTTTTGACTATGCCGATGCGGTCATGTTATCGGGCGAGACCGCAGTAGGCGAGTTTCCGGTCGAAGTAATAAAGACCGTTTATGACGTCGCGGTGGAAACCGAGCAAAACGAGGTTACTCAGGTATCTAAGCATCGTGTTGAGTGTGACTTCGAATATGTTGACGAATCGATTGCGATGGCATCGATGTACCTTGCTAACCATTTCAAATCGATTAAAGCTATTGTCTGTTTAACTGAATCGGGGAGCACCGCGTTGTGGATGTCGCGTATCAAAACCCACTTACCGATGATCGCCATGTCTCACCGCCAAGAGACGCTAAACCGAGTCGCTTTATACAAAGGTGTGTTGTCGTCTTACTTGCCTTTAGAGCAGGAGCGAAACAGCATGTTGAGTGAAGCTCTGGCAGCCGCAAAGAAGGTTGTTGAATTGAATAGCGGTGACTACATCGCGCTGACTTTCGGTGATGTTGTTGGTGTTGACGGGCATACCAATACGCTGAAGATAATACGCGTAGATTAATCGTTCTAGTCGTGCCTTCACGGCTTGAAACGCAGGGGCGGATGCGTATAATTCCGCGATGGAAAATATCAAACAAGCACTCACCTTTGATGATGTCTTGCTGACCCCCGCTAAGTCAGCTGTTCTACCTCGCGACGTCGATCTTTCCACGCAACTCACACGCGATATTCGCCTCGGAATTCCGTTGCTCTCCGCAGCCATGGATACCGTTACAGAAGATCGTATGGCGATCTGCTTGGCTCAGGAGGGCGGGCTCAGCGTCATTCACAAGAATATGCCGCCGGAAACACAGGCCAAACTGGTTGAACGTGTCAAAAAGTTTGAAAATGGCGTGATTATTGACCCGATTACTGTGGCGCCAAATGCGAGTATTGCCGACGTACTTGCGTTAACGCAGCGACATTCAATTTCTGGCGTGCCAGTGGTTGAAGGGAATGATTTAGTTGGGATTGTCACCAGCCGTGATTTGAGGTTTGAGACCCGCCTTGATCAACCGGTGGCTGCAGCTATGACGCCGAAGGAAAAGTTGGTGACGGTGAATGCCGGAGCCGACACCGATGAAATCCAACAACTCTTGCATGAGCATCGCATTGAGAAGGTTCTTGTTGTTGATGACGACTTCAAACTCCGTGGCTTGGTCACCGTAAAAGACATTCAAAAATCAACCGATCATCCCAACGCTTGTAAAGATGAAGACGGAAGCCTCAGAGTGGGCGCTGCGGTTGGCACGGGGGCAGATACCGAGCATCGCGTGGAGTTATTAGTTGCGGCTGGGGTTGATGTTGTCGTCGTTGATACTGCACACGGACATTCAGTAGGGGTTCTCGACACTGTAAAGAGAATAAAGCACGATCACCCTCATATCCAAGTGGTTGGGGGTAATATAGCCACGGCGCAAGCGGCTCTTGATTTGGTCGCGGCGGGTGCTGATGCTGTTAAGGTAGGCATCGGGCCAGGCTCAATTTGCACAACCCGTATGGTCGCCGGTGTCGGAATGCCACAAATTACCGCCGTATATGATGTTGCACAGGCTCTCAAGAAGGCCGGTGTGCCACTTATTGCCGATGGCGGCATGCGATTCTCAGGCGATATCGCAAAAGCCATTGCCGCCGGTGGTAATTGCGTTATGGTCGGCGGCCTGCTTGCTGGTACCGATGAGGCGCCGGGTGAGATCGAGTTATTTCAGGGTCGCTCGTATAAATCTTATCGTGGCATGGGCTCTATTGGCGCCATGGAAAAAGGTTCAAAAGATCGCTACTTCCAAGCAGATCAGTCTGATGCCGACAAATTAGTGCCGGAAGGCATCGAAGGTCGAGTTCCGTATAAAGGCCCCGCCGTGAACATTATTCATCAGCTTATGGGCGGTCTGCGTTCCAGCATGGGGTATACCGGCAACGCCACGCTCGCAGAAATGCGTGAGAATTGTGAATTCGTTAAGATCACCAATGCTGGGGTACGAGAGTCTCATGTGCATGACGTGACCATTACGAAGGAAGCACCTAATTATCGAAGTTAGGCTTTAAAACCTAAGTCATAGCTCCGCCGTCAAATGAGAATCATTTATGACTGATTTACACGCTGATAAAATCCTCATTTTGGATTTCGGTTCGCAATACACGCAGTTGATTGCAAGGCGCGTCAGAGAGCTGGGCGTATACTGTGAAATATGGGCCTACGACAATAAGCTGGAAGACATCAGTGCATTCGATGCCAAAGGATTGATTCTGTCCGGTGGCCCCGCTTCAGTAACCGAAGATCTGCAAATCAGAGCCCCGGAGGGCATTTTCGAGTTAGGTATCCCCGTGCTCGGAATCTGTTATGGCTTGCAATGTATGGCCGCAATGTTAGGCGGTGACGTCGCAACATCAAACGAACGTGAGTTCGGTCATGCTGAGGTTACTCTATTAGCGGACAATGCTCTGTTACAGGAGTCGCCACAAAACGTGTGGATGAGCCACGGCGACAAGGTTACTCAGGTTCCAAAAGGCTTTGCCATCATCGCTAGGAGTGAGAACGCACCGATGTGCGCGATTGCGGATGAGCAACGGCAGTTCTATGGTGTGCAGTTTCATCCTGAAGTTACGCACACCGAGTATGGCAAACAGCTGCTGAGCCGATTTGTGCACGACATCTGTGGCTGTGGTAGTGATTGGCAAGCGAGCAATATCATTCAGGACTGCATTGCGCAGGCACGTGAGCAAGTTGGGTCAGATCATGTTGTTCTAGGACTATCGGGCGGCGTCGATTCTTCTGTGGTGGCGGCTTTACTGCATCGCGCAGTTGGTGACCAACTCACCTGTATTTTCGTTGATACCGGCTTGTTGCGCCTAAACGAAGGTGATCAAGTTATGCAAACCTTTGCGGATAACATGGGTGTGAATGTTATTCGTGTTAATGCTGAAGAGCGATTTTTAAGTGAACTTAAGGGCGAACAAGACCCAGAACAGAAGCGCAAAATTATTGGTCGGGTCTTCATCGAAATTTTTGATGAAGAAGCAAGCAAAATAGACAACGCAACCTGGTTGGCTCAAGGGACTATCTATCCCGATGTTATCGAGTCTGCCGGCTCGAAAACCGGTAAAGCCAAAGTCATCAAGTCACACCACAACGTGGGTGGTTTGCCCAAAGACATGAAACTTAAGTTGCTCGAACCGTTACGCGAGTTATTTAAGGACGAAGTGCGTGAAATTGGTTTGGAGCTTGGCTTGCCTGAAAAGATGGTCAATCGCCATCCATTTCCAGGCCCAGGACTGGGTGTGCGCATACTAGGCGAAGTTAAAAAAGAATTCGCTGATGTGCTGCGCGAAGCGGATGATATCTACATGCAAGAGCTCTACACCAGCGGCTGGTATGAGAAAACGTCTCAGGCGTTTGCTGTATTTCTACCCGTTAAGTCTGTCGGAGTGGTGGGTGATAATCGTGCCTACGAGTATGTCATTGCATTGCGAGCCGTAGAAACAGTAGATTTTATGACGGCACACTGGGCACATCTTCCTTACGAACTACTGGGTAGAATCTCCAGCCGCATTATCAACGAAGTTCGCGGTATCAGTCGCGTAACGTATGATATTTCAGGCAAACCTCCCGCAACCATTGAGTGGGAATAGAGCAGAGCATGAGAATTGCCGCCAATGCTACGTTTGCCCCGTTTTTGAAGAACTTCGTTGTTCTCTGATTCTGGTTAAATTCCAGTAAGGACCATCATTGTTGGGATGGCAGTGATAAACTTTCTACATGTGCTCTCAGCGACAAGTATCTGATCTAATAACAGATAAAGATCAACGCGGTTTTACGCTGCTTGAAATCATCGTTGTGGTTGCCATTATTGGAATCATGGTGGTGGTAATCGGTGTTTCCTTGTCACGTGATACTAATCGTCTGGCTAAACTAGAGTCGCAGCGCTTTCATGTCATTGTCAACGAGGTGAGGGACGAGTCGATTTTAGCCGGAGAATCCTACTTCCTCGAAATCGATGAGGATGCCGGAAGCTATCGATTTGAGCCAATCTTGAATCGTTCAGGTGGACAGGCTAACAGTTTGCTTAAGCCTCGTATTGTTGAAAAAGGTGTTGGCCTGCGCTGGGATGTGTTTGAAGATTTTGATTCCGGTGATGATGACGTTGATACGCCCCCTCGAGCTTTAATCAGCCCGTTAGGTGAGATCACGCCTTTTACCGTTGAGTTTATGGGGGACGAGGTTACCTACGAAGTCTTCATTAACGACGAGAATCAACTCGATCGACGCGACAAAAATACGGTGTTGTTTTGAATCTTCCAAGGAGAACTAAGCAGCGAGGGTTTACCCTAATAGAGATACTCATCGCTCTGACGATTGTTGCAGTTGCTGTGTTGGCCATTAGTAATGCTATGAGCGAGCATACCAAGATGGCGGCGGGGTTAGAGCAACGCTTGTTGGCATCTTGGGTAGCGAGCAATGAAATGGCGTTAGCCAGACATGCCGCCAAAACCGATAAGATTAAAACCGGGAGCCGCTCTGATACGGTTGATATGGGGGGGTGGAAATGGCGTACAAGAACCAAGGTAGAAGAAACTGAAGTTGAACGGGTGTTTTTAGTCACAGTCACGGTTCGGGACGCTGAAAATCGTAATGAGGCCCCATTTGCAACTTTAACGTCAGCTGTCAGCGATAGCTTCTAGTATTGATATCTAGCCACAACACTCGTGTACACGAAAAGAGAGCAAGGTTGGTGAACAAGCGTAGACATAAGGTTCACGGATTCACGCTCCTAGAAATTGTCGTTGCGGTCGCAATCTTTGGCGTCATCGCTTCGATTATTTTTCCGGCCTTGCTGCAGTTTTTAGAGATTCGAGAGCGAGTGGACGAAAAGCACAAACAGATCGTCGGTTTGCAAAAAACATTTTTGTTTTTATCAAATGATTTACGCTTCGCGGCAAACCGACTGCCGAAAGATGAGTTTGGCGATTTGGCGAAAACAACCTTAAAGCTCAATGACGATAGCTTGCTGGATTTCACCGCAATCTATCCTGATTTATCGATCATTGGTATGAGCGTGCCTAGGCGCGTAATTTGGCGGCTAGAAGAGGGCGTTTTGCAACGGGTTCAGTATCCAGTGATGGATCCAGACGGTGATACCAGAACCATCATTCAAAACTTGTTGCCAGCGGTTGAGCAAGTGGAGATTGAAATACGCTACGTCACTGATGGTCGTGATAATAAAGATGATAAATGGGAGGAGCAAACTCGCTTGCCAGACCTTATCGAAATTGCAGTGGAACTCGACAACGATCAAGAATTCAACAGAATCTTATCCATGCAAGGGGGCGATTCGGCCACCGCGCTGCTTGCTGCAGCCGCGTCTCCCAGTGCAACTGGTGCTGGAGGAGATCCCGGCGCCGGAGGGCTTGATGACAATCAAGATGATGGTGCCGAGCCGGTTAGAAACAATCCGGGACAGCAAACGCAATGACTTCGCCTCCCGTTAAGCAGGCCGGCCTTGCGATCATTACGGTTTTGCTGATTATTGCCTTGATGGTGACGCTCTTAGGGTTTTTGCTTGAACAACAACATTTGCTAATGCGCAGGTTGGCCAATCAGAATGTCGCTGAACAGGGCTTTCAGTACGCAACAGGAGTGGACCAGTGGGCGGCACGATTGTTGCACGATGATGCCAACAGGAGCATTGATTATTGGGATGAGGACTGGGCAAAGTTCGGTGCACCGGAACAAGATAACGAGGGCGATGAAGAGAGATTCTCGTTAGACAACACTTCTCAACAAGAAGAAGAGCCATTACCAGAGATAGATTTTGGGATCGATGGCTTGAGCTATAAGATAGAAGATCTACAGAGTAGATTTAATCTAAACAATCTGGCGACTAAAAATAAGGTTACCCTACAGAGTCAGCGTATAGTCTTCCTAAATCTCTTGCGTATTCTTGAGATAGGCGATCTTGCTACGAGAGACGAACTTGTTGGTGCACTAATTGATTGGTTGGACGAAGGAGATTTGGTGGTTGCAAATGGTGCAGAAAGCCCGGATTACCAAAGTGCCAATACGCCTTACTATGCCGCTGATCAAAAAATGACCACGCTGGGCGAGCTGCGCTACGTTCGTGGTTTCAGTGAAGATATCATCAACCAATTGAGTGATTACGTTACAGTTTTGCCAGTTGACAATGCACGCATTAATATTAACACAACGACGCCTGAAGTGATGTCCGCGTTGAGCGGCAGCCAAGCGGAGTTAGACACAAGTTCAGTGCAAACTTTCCTAGCGCAACGATTGGAAGAGGGCTTCCAAGGGTTCGCGCCGAATCAGATTCAAGCGGCCCAAAGTGCTATTATCGGAACCGTTCCGTTTGAAGGGAGCTTTGTCAACAATATGCTGCAAACCAACAGTCAATTTTTTAAGATTACCACGCGGGTAGCGCTCGGTGACTTCCGGTACTGCAGTTACTCGACTGTGTTCCGACAGAACCCTGATTCTGCGAATCAAAGCACTGCGAAGGTGAGTGTTTTGAACCGCTATTACGATACGATATGCGATGAAATTATACGTTAGACTAGAAGCGCCATTTGAATGGGTGCGGACCAGTGCACACAAG
This sequence comes from uncultured Arenicella sp., assembly GCA_937973905.1. Lineage (GTDB taxonomy): Bacteria > Pseudomonadota > Gammaproteobacteria > Arenicellales > Arenicellaceae > Arenicella. Next base: position 7,662 of record CALJJR010000121.1, read on the forward strand.
GTTGAGGCCTTTGGAGAGGTGGCGTCACCTTCTGAGTATCCGCTTGGCGACGAAGATACCTTAATTGGCGTGGTGTCCGGCGACTGGGTCACAGTGCATCATGTCAGCTTGCCAGCTAAATCTAAGCGGCAGTTTATGACTGCGCTACCCTATGCGCTAGAAGATTCAGTCTCGGAGGAGATTGACGACCTACACTTTTCTTGTGAACACTGGCGAGCGGGTGAGGAAGTTATTGTGCATGTCGTGAGCAAGGACAAAATGGTGTACTGGCAAGGCTTAGCAAATGACGCCAAGTTGCCGCTTGATTGTCTGGTCCCAGATTACTCGCTACTGCCGTTTCACAGTGCTGCCGATTCGACGTTGGTGATGTTGGGGGGCTCAAATCATGGCGATGAAATTATTGCGAGACATAAGAACGGTCGCGGAGTTCGTATCGATGCGGACTTCTTGGATATATGGCTAGCTGATCTGCCGCTCAACGATACGATTGCGGTTACCGATAAATCCTTGGCGGAAGAACTAATCGAACAATACCCAGATAGGGACTTCAGATTGTGGGAGATCGGTAATAAGCTGGCGCACTGGTTAGAGCATCCACAAGAATTCAATCTTGATCTTTTCGATGACAAATACAGGCCTTCCGTGTACAGTTTTTCATGGCGATCGTATGCGATACCTGCGGCTGCATTAGCGGCTGCCGTATTTGTTGTATTCGCATTTGATACCTATAGGTACTTTTCCCTTCATGCTGAGATACGCAATGTGTTAGATCAACAAGATGCGATTCTTACTGAACATTTTCCCGAAGTTCAAAACGTGCCATATGGTAAAGCGAGAGTCTTTATGCAACGAGCTATTGAAAACAGCACAGGAGGAACAGCACCAGTTACGGCTGTATCGATGCTGGCGTCGGCCTCACAAGTGCTTAAACGACAAGGCGTGAGTTTGAGCGAGATTAGCTATCGAGGTGATGATCTGATTATAACTTGCTTACTCAATGATTTGTCACAGGTGGATCAAATCACCTCAAATTTAAATTCAACGCGCGAGTTACGCGCGAGGCTCGAATCATCGGAAAATGATGACGGACAAGTATTTGCGAGTTACACACTGAGCCCCAAAGCATGATAAATACACTGAAAAATTGGTGGGTGAGTTTACAATCGAGAGAGCGATTGATTTTGATCCTGGGGTCTGTTTTCGTGACCCTGCTGCTCTTCTACCAACTAATCTGGATGCCTTGGCACCGAGCTATTAACAATATGCAGGGTTATCTCCTGAAGCATCGGACCAATTTAGTGTGGATGCAACAACAAGGAGAATTGCTTGAGCAAAATGGCGGAATCACCACCACTATCGCTGTAAAAGGCAGTGATAAGTCTTTACTGGCGGTGGTTCAACAAACTGCCAAAGCGAACGGTGTCAGTGAAATGATTAAACAGATGAATCCGCGTCTAGAGGGTGCTCAGGTGAGCGTCGTCCTTGAGGAGACAAGTTTTAGTCAATGGGTGAGATGGGTCGATAGTTTGCAATCTGAATATGGTGTCACGATCGTACAACTTGCGGCTGAGCGAGAGAGCGGCAAACCGGATGTGGCAGAAGAAGTTCGTGTGACGTTTACGCGATCTTGAGCAGGAGTGCTCAGTTATTTGGGACTGACTACGGAAACGTCTAAATAAGTACCCAACAAAAAAGGCCCCTTTAGGGGCCTTTTCTCGTTTCTTCAAAGGTGGTGACTTTATTGAACTTGTTCAAGCATATAGTCGACAGCCGCTTTGACGGTCTCATCGCTGAGTGCCAAGTTCCCGCCTTTGGCCGGCATGTATCCGGCATCACCTTGATAGCCATTGATTGCATGTTCATAGAGTGTGGCGATTCCTTGGGGAATTCTACTAGACCAAGCTCCGGCATCACCGGTAGTAGGCGCGCCCGCAATGCCTGCGGCGTGGCATGCTGCACAGGAAGCATAGGCCTCTTCACCGACTAAGACTACTGGCTCAACCACCACTGGGGCGGCGGTCGCATCGGCAGAAAAAGTACCAACGGGTGCAATTCTGTCCGCGAGTGCGTCGCTGTTTTCAACCGCATTTCGTTCGTCCAGTCGAGTATTCACATCATCGGAAGCGAAAGAGGCGAGATACATTAACAAGACTGTGAGCACGCTCATCGCCAAAATCATAATAATAAATAATCGGCCGAACGTTTGATCGTTCATCTGCTCGTCACTCATTTATACACCTGTAAGTTAGCCCGGCGAATGCCGAGTAAAATAAAAATTTATGCTATTCAGATTCAAGGTAGCAGGCGATGCAGTATTCTCGGCGGCGCCACACTGGCTTGAGCGGGCGTGATTATAGCCCATCTGCACCCAGCCTCAAACCAAATTAAGGGCCCTCGTCTAGTAAAAAGATGGCTCGCACAAACCACTTTTATAATCCTAGCTAACGCTTAAATAAAGACCCCAGAACCCCACGTATCACACGGCGGCCAAGCTGCGATCCGATCGCTCGGGCTGCGCTTTTCATAAACGCTTCTCCGGTAGACTGGCGTCTCGACGATGAGCCTGAACGCTTTTTGCTACTCGCTTTTGCGGCTTTCTCTTCTGCTTCTCTGCGTGCTTCTTCAGCTTCTATTTCAGCTTCAAAAGCCGCATTTTTCTCGGCGCGAGCAATTAACATCTCGTAAGCTGATTCTCTGTCGAGGGCGTTTTCGTAACGACCCTTAAACGGAGAGCGAGACATTTGCTCCTTCCGCTCGGCTGCTGTCATGGGGCCAATCTGTGATTCGGGTGGGCGAACGAGTATGCGCTCCACTTGACTAGGAATTCCTTCCGCATCAAGGGTAGATACCAGAGCCTCGCCAACGCCTAATTCAGTAATTACGTCGGCTGTGTCCAGTTTGGGGTTTTCTCGAAATGTTCCAGCCACCGTGCGCACCGCCTTTTGATCTTTAGGCGTAAAAGCTCGCAGAGCATGTTGAACTTTTAGCCCAAGTTGCCCCAATATTTCTTCTGGTATGTCGAGTGGGCTTTGAGACACGAAGTAAACACCAACACCTTTGGAGCGGATCAAGCGCACCACCTGCTCAATTTTATCAACTAAAACACGCGGAGCATCATCAAATAACAAATGCGCTTCATCAAAAAACATTACGAATTTGGGCTTTTCAGCATCACCCACTTCTGGGAGCGTTTCAAATAACTCTGCAAGTAGCCATAATAAAAAGGTGGCATACAATTTCGGTG
>CALJJR010000122.1 GCA_937973905.1 uncultured Arenicella sp.
GGCGAGCGAGATAAGGCTCAAGGTCAAAATTAAACTAAATCGTAACGGCCCCCTTGAGAACACCATCTGATCGTATTTGGTTAAGGCGCTTTCTACGCTGCTGGCGAGATTTGCATAATTGAGCGGCATTAACTTGATTGCCTGCAGCGCGTAAATATTTGGATTGGGTCGCTGTAAAGTAATCGGTGCTACAACTCGCAACTGTTGGGTGCTGTCGTTGAGCGGTTCCAACGATGTATAGGTTTGCGGAATGCGAAGTTCGGCAAATACCTCAGCGCCCGGAGTATCAGGAATCATCCGCTCCCGATCGATATGGCTGAAGGCGAGAATTCGGCCATCATCCGTGTGGATAGATAGCTCGGTATAGTCCTCGTAATCACGAACTTCATCCAACACGCTGAGTACCTGGTTGAGATCACCGGTGGCAATCTCGCTCGCCAAACTATTGGCGAAGTTCTCGATGTCAGTTTTGAAATCGTGTTGAACGCCCTTGAGGAATGCCTCGCCTAAAAATGTGGCGTCCTGTACTGTTTGCTCAACTCTAACGTCAAACCAACTGTCGACACCCTTGTTCAAAAATTGGATCGAGAAGTAGTAGATCAAAGAAAACGGGATCATGGTAAGCAGTAAGAAAATCATCACCATTTTCGAAGTAAGTTTGCTGCCGATTTCGTTGCGGGCGTATTGCCGGTATAACGAAAAGCAATTCACGAGTAAGAAAAAAAGCAGCACGGTTATGCCAATGCCGCCCAACGCCGTGATCCAATACTGCAATTGGCCAGGTGCGTCCTCGCTCAAGGACTGCATGATCAAATAGCTCAAAGAAATGAGCAATAAGGCAGAGACACCTATGACGGGGATTGGCCCTGCCGCTTTCTTAATTAATTGGCGGAAGCCCATTTAATCCAGCCAGTGTCGACATCCCATGCGTCGGCGATAAATGCTTTTAATCGCATAGGTGTGGGGAGATCAAATTTGTTGAGCGAAATACGCATTGAGTAAGGAAGTGCCGACGAACTATACGACTCTAGCAGTTTACGCGCTTCGGCGGCAATGAAGTTTGTTGCTTCAGTTGCCGAACGAGATATGTGGGGAGTGTCGTAGGCATCCCTTTTCACCATATAGCTATTGGATAAGGCGTGCCGTGACAAAGTGAAATTGTGCTCTTTGCTGACGCGCTCGCGCGAGAATATCCACCAAGATTCTCGCACCGCATAGCGGCACGTAAATGAGAGCTCTACCCCAGCATCAACAGCCGAGAGCGCCTCGCTAGACAAATCAAGATCCAAATTGTCCAAGGTTGCGGTCTTGCTCAAGCCGTTTTGCAACAGCAAGCTTATGCAAACCGCAGCTAACAGCAACAGCAGCAATTTCGGAACACTAAACTTCATGCCGACATTTTACGCAATAAACAGTAGTAGAACCCATCCATATCGTGAACCCCCGGTAAGGTTTGTTTGCCATGAGCCAAAGAGAGGCAATTAGGGTGATCCAGCTCGATGGCTTGTGCGTTGGCGTGGATCTGCAAAAATTGTTCAATTTGATGTTCGTTTTCTGGCGGTAAGATTGAGCATGTCAAATAAAGGAGTTGGCCATCGTTTTGCAGTAATGGCCAAAGGCTGTTTAACAATTCCTGCTGGGCGTTAGTCAGAGCATGTATATCTTCGGGGCGTCGATGATGTTTGATATCGGGATGTCTTCTAATAACGCCGGAGCCGGAGCAGGGAGCGTCGATAATAATAAGCTTGTAGCCTCCAGCGGGATGAGGCCAAGTAGAGGCGTCAGCGGCGTTGGCAACAAACACGTTTGCAGTGAGATTCAATCGGCTGAACGTATCTCGCATGCGTTCGACCCGTGCCGGTGAGATGTCGAGCGCATCAAGAGAAATCGCATTGCCGGACTTTTCTAGGAGATGGGCCGCCTTACCACCCGGTGCTGCACAGGCATCTAGCACTCTCATGTTGTCGTTGACTGTTACCAAGTCAATCGCACATTGAGCAGCTATATCTTGCACCGATACCTTGCCGGTATCAAATTCCGGAAGCTGGGTTACGGGGACTGGGTGGGTGAGTTTAATCGCCGTTGGGCTGCGCAAATCTGCAGACGCTTCTACACCTGCTTTATCCAGAAGATCTAGATATTGCTTTCGATCAGTAAGTTGTTGATTGACGCGCAACACCATCGGTGGGCGTTGGTCATTCGCTTCAAGAATCGCTGTGGCATGTTCAGGCCAGGCCGCCGAGATGCTCTCTCTCAACCATTGTGGGTGTGTGCGCTCATGCAAAGAGGTGCTCGGCGGGGTGAGGTCTTGAGACTCTCGTTGCCAGCGGCGTAAGCAACCATTGATTAAATTTTTCGCCCATCCTTTGCCGAGCTGTTGGCATGCTGAGACGGTCTCTGATACGGCTGCATGGTCGGCTGTGTGTAAAAACCTTAACTGATACAAGCCAATGAGCAGTACAAAGTGAATTACTCGATCTTTGTTTCGAATCGGTTTGTCGAGCAGCTTATCTGCGACCGCATCAAGCTCGCCATACCATCGGCAAACGCCATACACCAATTCTTGAACTAGGCTTCGGTGCTCTTCCGTATTGCTTGAAAAATAGTCGTTGAGCGCCGCATCTAAGGATTGGCCTTTATCGATTATCTGCCAGCTTAGCTTGGCGGCCGCAGCGCGCGGGTTTAATCGTTTAGCCATTGTCTTCGCCGCCGAGCTGATCACCGGTTTTGAACTCGTGTCCGCGGCAGAACTCAGCGCTCAGCATTGGCTTGCCACCATCACGCTGCAACGAAATCAATTGTAGGGCACCTTTTCCACAGGCCACGATTAAATCGGGTTCGAGAGCGATCACAGTACCTGGCGCTTGATTGCCCGACCAGTCACGGGCCTGCGCTTGGTGAATTCTAATGCGCGCATTTCTATGGCGAGTTTCACATATTGGCCAGGGAACGAAGGCGCGTACTTTGTTGTCGATTTCGGTAGCGGTTTCACTCCAATCTATCAAAGCCTCGGACTTGCTAATCTTGTGCGCGTAGCTTGCTTCATGTTCGGCCTGAGGCTGTGCTGAATGCGAAGGGTCGATTTGCAGCTGCGTTAGCACTGCGATTATGCCATCGGCGCCAAGCTGGGAAAGCCGGTCATGGAGGCTGGCGCTGGTATCGTGGGCCTCTATGGGAGTTTCGAGAGTCTTGAAAACTGGGCCCGTATCCAAACCAGCTTCCATTTGCATTATCGCGACGCCGGTAAATTTGTCTCCAGCTTCGATGGCTCGTTGAATGGGCGCTGCGCCACGCCATCGAGGGAGTATCGAGGCGTGGATGTTGAGACAGCCAAATTTCGGAATATCTAAAATGGATTGAGGAAGCAGCATGCCGTAGGCGACAACGATCATCACATCGGCAGTAAACTGTTCAATCAGCTCAGTTTGATCATTTAGGGTCAATGGCTGAAAGACCGGCAGATTATGCTCTAAAGCTACCTGCTTTACTGGCGGAGCGAGCAGTTTTTTCCCACGCCCGGCGCGTCGATCGGGTTGTGTGAGGACGGCAACGACATCATGTTCCGCTAGTAATGCGAGCAACGGCGGAACCGCAAAATCCGGCGTACCGGCAAAAACTACACGCATTGTGATCGCGCTATCCGGTGCGCTGTCGTTTAACTATCTTTTTGCGGATCCGATCTTGCTTAAGGCGAGATAGGTAGTCGACAAAGACTCGGCCTTGTAGATGATCCATTTCATGTTGTATGCACACTGCTAACAAGCCTTCAGCCTCAAGTTCAAAAATTTCTCCTTCCGCATCCAGGGCTGACACCGTTATATTTTCAGCGCGTTTTACGGGCGCGTAATATTCGGGTACAGACAGACAACCTTCATCGTACTCTTGTTCGCCGTCGCGTTGCAGAATTTTCGGATTAATTAAAACCAGCAAATCATCGCGACCTTCAGATATGTCCATCACGATCACTTGTTTGTGTACATCGACTTGCGTGGCGGCCAGCCCTATTCCGTTAGCGTCGTACATTGTTTCCGTCATATCCGCTATCAAATGCCGTATTTCATCGGTAACTGCCGCCACGGGTTGCGCTATTTTTCTCAAGCGCGGGTCGGGGTAAACAAGAATATCTAAAATAGCCACGTGCGGAGCCTCGGATTAAATCCTGAATTTGGGATACAGTTTCATCTAGAAATAACGTAAACTGTATTCTACATTGTTTGTGTAACATGCTAAATATCCAGCATAATTTAGTTTCGAACTAGATTTAGAGATCTAAATTACTCTTAGTAGAGCTAGCCGACAACTTGTAAACCTATATAAGTCGCGGTTGGAAGCTTGGTGGACCACCTGTAAAAGAAATTGGAGCGGTCTGTCAGTTGCTGCGTATCAGCGCTTCGCTGTCGAAACTATTCGAAAATGAAGAGAATGCTGAATAACTTGCATGTTGATCAATCTGGCTTTTATTTGCAGTTTTACAAGTAGTCTTACAAAGAAAAACAAAAGGCGGCGGACGTTAACCACTACCCGTAGATAATAATGATAGCAACCTACCCTACACCGCGCAGCGAAAAACAATCTCGCTCAAGTATTTTTGCCGTTTTGGCTCGGCTGCACATGTTTGTGCTCGCATTTGTTTTGAGTGTGGCGAGTACGGTCAGTTTTGCCAATCCGGTTCTCGAGCCAAACTATCCTGATCGGTATACGGTTGTAGAAGGTGACACGCTTTGGGACATCTCGGGGAAATTTTTACGTGATCCATGGCGTTGGCCTGAAGTGTGGCAGGGCAACCCGCAGGTTGAGAACCCTGATTTAATCTACCCTGGTGATGTTTTAGTAATGACATTCGTCGATGGTCGGCCAGTGTTGCGCTCATTGCGCCGAGAGACCGTCAAGTTACAGCCAACCGCGCGGTCGCTAGATTATCGAGACGCGATTCCGCCGATCGACCCAAGTGCCATTCAAGCTTATCTGAACTCTCCTTTGGTGACTGACGAAGCGGAACTAGAAAATGCCGGATACGTGGTTGCTGGTTTGGGCAAACGGTTAATCATGGGGCAGTACGATCAATTGTATGCGCGTGGCATCGACGATCAAGAAGCCGATGAATATCGACTATTTCGCCCAGGCCGACATTTTGTTGATCCGATCAGCAAAGAGAGTCTCGGCTGGGAAGCAGAACACGTAGGCGATGCTCGCATGTTGCAAGAAGGTGACCCTGCGCGATTAACTCTTTTGAGTACTTATAATGATGTCGCGATCCGTGATCGATTGCGTCCAATTTACAAAAAGGAAAGCCTGCCTTTCTTTTATCCGAAAGCGCCGGACAATTCTGAGTTACGTGGATTCATCCTGCCAACCAAAACTGAAACTACCGAGCTTGGTGCGCTTTCAGTGGTCGCTATTTCCTTAGGCGAGAGAGAAGGCGTGCAAAAAGGTGACGTGTTCCGAATTAAAACTCAATCGTTCAAAAAAGAAGACCCGATGACAGGTGAAGCGTATACCATTCCGGAAGAGAAGTCGGGTTTATTGTTGGTGTTCAGAACGTTTGAAAAAGTGAGTTATGCGCTGATAACGAACACTAATCGACCGGTTCGCGCCTTAGATGTAATAGAGAGCCCGGAGGCTGACTAAATAGTCAGCTTGGCTAAGTAGTCCAAGGAAGGGCTAGTTTTGATTCCGTGGGTACGCTGAATGTTGCGACCCAGATGATTATTCGCACGGTGACCGAAACCGCGCTATCATAGACAAGAGCTGCCTATCGTAGTTCGACAATAGAAACGGCCAAGGAGGGTCAGATGCGACAACGCACATTTCATAATCAATTGGACTCCCAACTGGAGTCGACGTCAGATTTCAATTCGATTCAATCAAAGCAGCTGCATTGGCTGCGACTTATTCGTGATCGTCGCTGGTCAATCAGGCAAAAAATCGAGATGATTAAAGAGTTTGGCTGCCCAACTCAAGTGTATCGACAACCTATCACACTGCTTCGTCAATTCACTACAGGTGGATGGCAAAGTAAGGATCTCACCGTCGACAAGGGTTCAATTCGCTCAGACCTAGAGTGGTTGGAAAATCCAAATCATGAATTGGTTTGCCTCGGCTATCCAAACTACCCTGAGCTCTTAACCACACTTCCTGATCCTCCCTTGGCCTTGTTTGCTAGCGGTGACAGAAGTTTGTTGAGCGACCCGTCAGTCGCCATTGTCGGTAGCCGCCATCCTACGCCTGCCGGGCGGCGTATCACTGAACAGATTGCCTCTGAGTTGGCTCGATCGGGAATTAATATTGTCAGTGGCATGGCATTGGGTATTGACGGTTCAGCCCACCAGGCCGCGCTTGACGCAGGCGGTTCAACGGTCGCGGTGATGGGTTGTGGTTTAGACGATGTGTATCCTAGTCGACATCGCGCGCTGTTTGAGAGGATTAGCTCAGACGGCTGTTGTATCTCCGAGTATCCACTCGGTGTGCCCGTCTCGCGTTACACGTTTCCACAGCGCAATCGTTTGGTATCGGGATTGTGCTTGGGCACCATTATCGTCGAGGCCGCAGAACGCAGTGGCACCCTCATTACCGCGCGTCTGGCGCTCGAACAGAATCGCTCGTTGATGGTGGTTCCAGGGTCTCCACTCAGTCGGCAATATGCAGGCAGTCACGACCTACTGCAGCAAGGTGCCACGTTGGTGACCAATGCTGAAGACGTATTGAATGAACTGCAAATTCCTCTCCAGCAGGCCTTGTCTTCTCACCTCCAAAAAGATCCCGATGCAGGGCAAAAAACCGCAGCTTTTGACTTGCTCAAGCACATTTTTCACGAGTCGACCAGCGTTGATGCGATAATCTCAACGAGTGGATTGACGGCGGCTAAAGTTTCCTCCATTCTACTTGAATTGGAAGTCGCGGGTGCTGTCACTCAAGCATCCGATGGCGGCTATATAAAGCTGCTAGATGAGCGATCATCATAACGATTCCAAGATGACACAGTCCCCGAATGAACTGATTCGCTGATGAGGTGGTTAAGATGAAAGAAGACATGTTGGAGGTTTTGATTTATCTATTTGAAAACTACGTCATTGACGGCGACAACTTTGAGCCAGATCAAGAAGAACTCGCCGAAGAATTAGCTGGTGCAGGATTTGCAGGAGAAGAGATAGAAAAGGCGTTCGTCTGGCTAGAAGGGTTGCTGGATATCTTTGAGCAAGACGCACACCTCCCAGCTGAGCCCTACGCAACCAGTTCGATGAGATTTTATACCTCAGAAGAAGCCAACCGCCTGAAGATTGCTGGTCAATCACTACTAACCCGATTGGTCGATGCGGGAGTGCTGGATCAGTGGTCGAGAGAGACGGTGATTGATCGGGTAATGGCGTTAGATTCATTTGATGTAGATCTGGATCACATCAAATGGGTCGTACTTATGGTGCTCAGCAATCAACCTAATTTTGCCGAGATTGCCGACTGGGCAGAAGGTGTTGTGAGTGACGAATTGATACCGGTCATTCATTAAGAAGCAATCCGTCCATTAGAATTCGCGCCTTCTACGCAAATTCGCTAAATTCAAAACTATCTGTTATAAAGCGCTGATTGCAGGCGCTCTGAGGCGTGAATTTTCACTCGGATAGCGCCGCAACCTTATTAGATTCTGACTTAACTAAACCAATTTTTGATCGGATTTTATGGGCAAATCACTCGTCATTGTTGAATCACCAGCTAAAGCTAGGACTATCAACAAATACCTAGGCAACGACTTTATTGTAAAGTCGAGTGTCGGGCATATTCGTGATTTACCGACCAGTGGTGGCGATAAAAAGCCGGTGGATACCAAGGAACGAGCGCGCCAAGCAGCGATAACGCGCAAGTTATCTCCCGAAGAGAAGATTGTCCATCGGGCTAAAAAGAGTAAAGAACAACTGATTCGTCGCATGGGCATAGACCCAGAGAATGATTGGCAGGCTCGCTACGAAATCCTGCCGGGTAAAGAAAAAGTAGTTGATGAATTGGTGAAGCTGGCGGAGAAAGCTGACGTCATCTATCTGGCCACTGATATGGACAGAGAGGGCGAAGCCATTGCTTGGCATTTGCAGGAAGCAATCGGAGGCGATAGTAGTCGTTATCGCCGCGTGGTGTTTAACGAGATTACCAAAACAGCGATACAGCAGGCATTCGAGAATCCCGGTCCTGTCGATATGAACCGAGTGCAGGCGCAGCAGGCACGCAGGTTCTTGGACCGAGTGGTTGGATATATGGTCTCGCCTTTGCTGTGGGCGAAAATCGCACGCGGTCTGTCTGCTGGCCGTGTTCAGTCTGTAGCACTGCGTTTGGTGGTTGAGCGGGAACGAGAAATTCGAGCCTTTATCCCTGAAGAGTATTGGGATTTGTTTGCCGCGCTTAAAAATGCGTCAGGCGATGACGTTCGTTTTGAAGTTAAGAAACACGCTGGTGAAGCTTTTAAGCCGGTTAATAAAGAACAAACTGACGCTGCGATTGAGCTTCTCCAACCTGCTGAATATAAAGTTGCAGAAGTAAACGAACGACCGACAAGCACTAAACCAACTGCTCCATTTATTACATCAACACTCCAACAGGCGGCGTCCACGCGGCTTGGTTTTGGAGTGAAGAAAACAATGATGCTGGCACAGCGTTTGTACGAACAAGGCTACATTACGTACATGCGAACTGACTCAACAAACCTGAGTGCTGATGCCGTCAATCAGTGTCGAGATTTTGTTGGTTCAGAATACGGCAAAAAATACCTTCCAGAGGCGCCCAACTCCTACTCGAGCAAAGAGGGCGCACAGGACGCGCACGAAGCAATTCGTCCTTCCGACGTAAGCTTGAAGCCCACGCAACTCAACAATGTAGATCGTGATGCTGAACGGCTTTATGCGTTGATCTGGCGACAATTTGTTGCTTGTCAGATGATGCCAGCGAGATTTTTGAGCACCAGTGTCATCGCACACGCGGGAGACTATGAATTAAGAACGCGCGGTCGCGTTGTTGTTTTTGATGGCTATCAGCGAGTTCAGCCACCTTTCAGCAAGAAAGATGACGATGGCGTCCTGCCCGCAATGAAGGTAGGCGAAGTGCTGAACCTACAAAGCCTCGAGCCCAATCAGCATTTTACCAAGCCCCCTGCCCGCTACACGGAAGCGAGCTTGGTCAAAGAGCTTGAAAAGCAAGGTATCGGCCGACCTTCAACTTATGCCGCCATTATTTCGACTATTCAAGATCGCGGCTACGTGCAGGTAGAAAAGCGCCGTTTCTATGCGCAAAAAATGGGCGACATCGTGACTGAAAGATTGGTGGAAAGCTTCACTGATCTGATGGATTACAATTTCACAGCAAAAATGGAATCGTCTCTGGATGATGTTGCCAAAGGCCGCAAACAGTGGCGTGAATTGCTGGATGAGTTCTATGCCGAATTTTCAGCGACCTTACTCAAAGCTCAAAATGATGACGATGGTGGCATGCGCCCCAATGAGCCGACTGAAACCGATATTGCTTGCCCCACCTGTGATAGGAATATGCAAGTGAGAACCGGGAGTACCGGTGTTTTCTTGGGCTGTTCTGGTTACGCATTGCCACCGAAAGAGCGCTGTAAGCAAACGCTCAACTTGGTGCCGGGTGATGAAGCAGTCAACGTAGATGATGACGAAGAGGCTGAGGCTAAACTGCTCATCAAAAAACATCACTGCAAGCTTTGCAATACTGCCATGGACAGCTATCTGTTAGATGAGTCCCGCAAACTGCACATCTGTGGTAACAACCCCGATTGCCCAGGGTTCGAAATCGAACGTGGCGAGTACAAAATTAAGGGCTACGATGGCCCCGTACTTGAATGCGATAAATGCGGCAACGAGATGCAGCTCAAAAATGGCCGTTTTGGCAAGTATTTTGGTTGTACTAGTGAAACCTGTAAGAACACGCGCAAACTTCTGCGCAATGGCGAGGCGGCTCCCCCGAAAATGGACCCTGTGCCGATGCCAGAACTCAAGTGTGAAAAGGTTGATGATCACTATGTACTGCGAGATGGTGCAGCCGGTTTGTTCTTGGCCGCCAGCGGCTTCCCGCGTAATCGCGAGACGCGCGCACCTTTGGTGGCAGAAATTTTGCCGCATAAGGATGAAATCGACCCTAAGTACACCTACTTGTTTGCTGCACCCGTGGCGGATGAAGATGGCATTCCTACGGTGATCCGCTACGCCCGTAAGACCAAAGAGATTTACGTTCAGTCGGAAGTAGACGGTAAAGCAACCGGCTGGAAGTCGTTCTACGAAGGCGGTTCTTGGAAGGTCACTGAGACGAAACCAGTAAAGAAAAAAGCCAAAAAGAAGGCCAAGAAAAAAGCCAAAAAGAAAGCTAAGAAAAAGGCCGGCAAAGCGGTTTAGATATTGCCCGCGATTGTTTCACGATCCTATGTAATGAGCTGCGCTTAAAACAACCCTTCCGTTTCTTCTTCGCTTTCTAGAATACGCTCTTCGTCTGGTATGGGTTCGAACTCTTCGAGCTCATTCTGGTCTTCAAGTTCAAGCAAGTTACCATCTTCATCAAACTCTTCAACCGGCATAGTAGCTGGCAACCCAAGCTCACCAAATGGTTCTGGCAATAATGCTTCGATCGGGAAAAATTCCTCGATAGCGCTAGGGTCTAGCTCATCGGTGCGTTGCCCCGTTGCGCGATTCACCCAGCCAGGCTCGATGTAATCCGGTATCGTTCTTTCTTCAGCTTCAACATCCCGCAATGCATGACGCATATAGTCTATCCAGATAGGCAATGCCGCCTTACTCCCAGCTTCGCCTCTTCCCATGGACCTAGGGTCATCAAAGCCGATCCAGACCGTGGTCGCAATCTTAGAATTAAAGCCTGTGAACCAAGCGTCAACGTAATCGTTGGTTGTGCCGGTCTTGCCCGCGAGGTCATCGCGTTCTAGCACCAATGCCTTGCGTGCTGTTCCACGTTGGATAACGTCTTGCATCATTGTGCGCAGTAAAAAATTATTCGCACGATTCATGACGCGGGGCGCTTCGTAACTGCGAGGCTCGCTCAAATCAACCACCTCCGGCTCAGCTAACTCTTCCGCAGAAAGTTCGTCTATCGTCTCGGCCTCGGTTCGCGGCGCAGTAGAATTTTCAGCGAACCCTTCAAGCGCGTCAGGTGTAGGTTCAGGCTCTGGCAAAAATTGCGAATAGCACGCATCGCAGAGATCAGGGGTTGGTGCCCGAAAGATAATTTCACCGTCGCGATCGACAATTCTTTCGATAAAGTATGGGTTAACTCGGTAGCCGCTGTTGGCAATCACGCCATAGGCTGACAGCAGCTCTAAAGGAGTGATGCCACCAGAACCCAGCGCCATCGTCAGCGATGATCCGAAGCGTGACATGTCGATGCCAAAGCGTTCTAGATATTCCCTGGCGTAAGGAATGCCGATCGACCGCAGTAAGCGAATCGAAACAAGGTTCATGGATTTCGCTAACGCTTCGCGCATTCGTGTAGGACCGAAAAATTTCCCTGAATAGTTCTCAGGTCGCCAAACAGTGCCGTGTGTGGGGTCGGTCATCACGATTGGCGCGCCGCTGATTAAGCTGGCTGGGGTTAAGCCGCGATCCAAGGCCGCCGAGTATATAAAAGGCTTGATATTCGAGCCTGGCTGGCGAATCGATTGGATGGCTCGATTGTATTTGTTGAGGAAAAAATCGTATCCACCAACCAAAGAAAGTATGCGTCCGGTGTTGGGTTCGATTGAGATTAATGCGCCACTTACATTTGGGATTTGCGACAGGCGCCATTCAATTTCTGCGTTCGGGTCCTCGCTATCTTTTAGGAATGATTCCACATAGACCACATCGCCGACGTTTACTACTTCCCTCATTGTCTGGGGTGTTTCGCCCAAGCTATTTGCTGTTAAGTGTCGGCGCGCCCATTTTGATGATTCCAATGTCAGGCTTAGAAAGCCAAATTCTGCGCTATAGGTCTGCGCCGATTGCTCGTCAACTTCGGTAACCAAAACAGGCTTTTGCTCACGGCTATCAGGAAACGCGGCGAGTAATTCGTCATAGGCGATTTCAATCGTCTCTTGTTCCTCCGCGACAACGTCATCAAGATCAAAAGATGTAATTGACCCTCTAAAACCATGACGTTTGTCGTAAGCTTTGAGTCCTGCCCGCAAGGCGGTCTCTGCATGACGTTGTGGCTCGGCTAGAATCGTAGTGTGAACATCCAGACCCGCCCAGTAAGCTTCTTCGCCGAAGTCTTGTAATAATTGCGCGCGCACCATTTCGGCAATATGCGGAGCTGCTAGGTCAGTTTTCCGGGCATGTTTGCTTGCCGTCACGGCGGCGCCGCTTGCTTCTGTGAATTCGGCTTTGCTGATGTGGCCAAGTTGCTGCATCCGATTCAGTACATAATTACGGCGTGTGATAGCACGCGCAGGATTACGTAGGGGGTTATTACTTGATGGTGCTTTAGGTAGGCCGGCGAGCATTGCTAATTCGGCCAAATTGAGCTCGTGGAGCTCGCGCCCGTAATAAACTTCCGCAGCTGCCCCAAAGCCGTAAGCACGATGGCCGAGGAATATCTTATTCAAATAAAGGTGCAGAATTTCGTTTTTAGTCAGAATTTGCTCTAGCTTAAAGGCAAGCATTACCTCTCTGAGTTTTCTGATGTAAGTTTTTTCTGGGCTAAGAAAGAAGTTTCTCGCCACTTGCATGGTGATGGTGCTCGCGCCCTGTTGGGTCTCACCGGTGCGAAAATTTGAGATAGCGGCGCGTACTAAGCCGGAGAAATCGATGCCCCGGTGCGAATAAAAGCGATCGTCTTCACTCGCCAAAACTGCTTTAACCAAATTTGCAGGGGTGTCTTCGAGTGCTAGAGGTTTGCGGCGTTCGTCGCCAAATTCAGAGATCAGTAGTCCTTCAGCCGAATAAACTCGGAGCGGAACCTTAAGTTCCACCCCTTTTATGCTTTCAACGTCGGGGAGTGTGTTGGAGACATTTATCAGCAGATATCCAGCGCTGATAAGGCCCATCATGAAGGCCGCCGAGCCCAAGGTGGTTAGGGGCAGCAGCCAGTGTGGTAATTTCAAGTTCAATCGGAATAATGATTCGCTCAAAGCGGATCATATATTAATTGTTTAATTTCCTAAATAGAATTGTGGCATTATTGGCGAGGGTTGGTTAGAATTTAAGGTAAGTGATTATAAAAATGATATAAATCGCGGTTTTTATGGAGGTTTCTTGAAACTCTTTCGTTCCAAATCCCAAGCTGTAATCGGTGTAGATATCGGCACTCATTCCATTAAGTTGGTTGAGTTGGCGGGTACATATTCGAACCCTCGCGTGATCGCTTGGGGTGTCGCGCCATTGCCTGTGGGTGCATTTTCTGAGAACACAATCGCGAATTCTGAGGTGATTGCCGACACTCTTAACGGTTTAATGGTTAAGTCGGGGGCAAAAGGCGATCATGTTGCAGTGTCAGTTTCATCGTCGCATGCAATCACCAAGGTTTTGGGTATGCCGACAGATTTAAGCAATCTCGAGATGGAAGAACAAATCTCCATCGAAGCACTGCACTTTATTCCTTATCCAATCGATGAAGTTAATATTGATTTCGAGGTTATCGGCCCGTCGGCAATCAATGACCAAGAGAACGACGTTTTGCTCGTTGCCTGTCGCCGCAGCATCGTGGACGACTACATTGATTTGGTAGAAGACTGTGAACTCGATTTGCGTTATGTCGATATTGATACTTATGCGTTGGAAAGAGTGTATCGCTCACAAAACAGTCTTGGTGCAAATTCGGATCAACCGGTGGCTTTATTTGATATTGGTTCGTCCAGCAGTCATTTAATGGTGATGGACGATGAACGTGTTTTATATTCACGGCATCAAAGCTTTGGCGCATCGCAATTAGTCAAACTTATTCGTAAGGAATATGGTGTTTCTGCTGAAGAAGCTGAGGAGATTCTGCATTCTTCTCAACCACCCGGCGATTTCTTAACAGCGGTACAAGAGCCGTTTGTTGAAATGCTGCGCCAAGAGATAAGTCGCGCTCTGCAGTTCTTTTATTCTTCTAGCGCATTTTCGAACATCGATAGTGTTGTACTTTCTGGTGCGGCTTGCTCACTAAACGGTTTGGCCGGTGATCTGGAAGTAAAAATGCGCACCAAAGTTTCTGTGCTAAACCCGATTGCCAATGCCACGGTGCAAA
Source organism: uncultured Arenicella sp. (assembly GCA_937973905.1). Classification (GTDB taxonomy): domain Bacteria; phylum Pseudomonadota; class Gammaproteobacteria; order Arenicellales; family Arenicellaceae; genus Arenicella. Next base: position 14,203 of record CALJJR010000122.1, read on the forward strand.
TGAACCGTGATGCAATAGCCGCGGTTTCACCGAGCTTATCAGTCGCGTTTGGTTTATCACTCAGAGGTCTCATCTAATGGCAAATATTAACTTACTGCCATGGCGCGAGGCGCAAAGGCGCGAGCGTAACCGGGCCACATTTATTATGTGTGGTGTAATTTGGGGCGCCGCTGCATTGCTCGTCTTGCTTGGTAAGATGTTTATGGATGGTCGAATCGACCATCAAGAAGCACGCAATGCCTATATTCAATCTGAGATCAATGCCTTATCAAAAGTGATTAAGGAAATCGAAGATCTCAAAGGCCAACGAGATAAATTATTGGCGCGGATGGACGTGATTCAAACCTTACAGTCTAACCGTTCACAAATCGTGCACGTATTTGATGACTTGGTGACCAAGCTGCCAAATGGGGTTTTTTACGACAAGATCTCTAAAAGCGGTGGCAAACTTTCGATCGGCGGTAAAGCACAATCAAACAATCGCGTATCAGCTTTGATGCGCAACCTCGATTCTTCCGACTGGTTTGATAATACAAATCTCAAAGTTGTTGACGTGATAGACCGCAATGGTCAGTCCGTCAGCAGTTTTAATGTTGAAGTTAAAGAAGAAAAACAAGACGATGCGGAGCCTGGTGTTGAAGCGATTCAATAGTTAGGTAACGTTTAAAATAACATTAGAGAATTATTATGGGCATCTTTGAAGAACTCAGCAGCCTTGATTTTAACGACATCGGTTCGTGGACTCGTCGTGCCAAGCTGGTTGTTGCATCTATATTTGCTCTGCTGATTATTGCTGCAGGTTACTACTTCGTTATCAAAAAGCAGATTGAAGAACTGGATCGCGTTGAGCGTCAAGAACAGCCGCTTAAAGACCAATTCATGGAAAAGAAAGCGCTCGCTATCAATCTGGATGCTTATAAAGCGCAAATGATCGAAGCGAATGAAATGTTCGAAGTGCTTAAGAAGCAACTGCCTAACGAAAGTGAAATACCAGACCTGTTGACCGATATGACGCAAGTGGGATTGTCGCGTGGTTTGCAGTTTGAACAAATCAAACCCGGCAATACGATTGCGAAAGACTTTTACGCAGAAAAATTGGTCAATATCCGCGTTAATGGTGAGTATCACCAGATGGCCAGTTTCATCAGTGATGTAGCCGCTTTACCGCGGATCATTAACGTAGACAATTTTCAATTAAAACGACGCAACCCAAACAGCACCAATCTCACAATGACTGCGGTCACCAAAACGTATCACTATCTTGACGATGTTGCTGTTGTCGAGACAGATACGCAATAACTACAACAAAGCCCAGAAAAAAGTGATGAGCATGACGCAGAAAATTTCGCCGACCCCGCACACTTTTGCTACTGCAAAGCGTGCCTCACATATTGTGGCACTTGCGCTGACAGTGATCTTGCTGGGTGGATGTGTAGATTCAAACATGACCGATCTTAAAGAGTTTGTGGCTTCAGCATATAAAGATAAAAAGCCTGAGATCGAACCATTGCCAGAAATTCCACCCTATAAAGGGTTTGAGTACTCAGCCGCTGAGGAAGAAGATCCGTTTAATACCGACAACATAATTACTGACCGACCAGATAACGTAGCGGCTGGCGACAGCCCGGATGCCAATCGTCGTAAGGAAGAACTCGAGCGCTACCCTCTCGATGCCTTGAAATTGGTTGGTACTTTGACTCAAGCACAGAAGCCCTATGTGATTGTGCAGACAAATGAAGGCACAGCCCATCGTGCCGCAGTTGGGAATTATATGGGCATGAATGATGGGCGTATTAAACAAATTTTGCCTCTTGAACAAAAGGTGGTGCTCGCCGAGCTAGTGCTAGATCCGGCGGGTCGTTGGGTAACAAGAGAAGTGGAAATAACAATAGATGAATAATTACCTAATCGGAAACAAGATTATGAGAGCACGCCAAAAAAATTCTTTGTATTCGTACAAGCAAAGACTCGATTCAAGCATGCGCGCTTGTTCAAAAATTAAGGCCTCGTTGGCTTGGTTGTTGGTATTTGCGGCCAGCCATGCAACAGCTCAAAACACCGCGACACTTAATGACGTGGTGTTCAGTAAGCTAGCCGGTGATAATGTCCAGATTAACCTGGTTACTGATGCAATGGTTGGTGAACCAGGTAGCTTTAGTACCGACAACCCGGCGCGGATTGCGTTGGACTTTTTCGGCATGAAGAAAGGCATGGCTGAAAGTGTTGTTGAAATTGATGCGGGCCCTGTCGATAGTGTGGTTGCAGTTGAAACACCAGATAGAACTCGGGTGATTATCAACTTGTTTGATACCGCGCGATACGAGGTTGTTGAAGCGGAAAACGGGTATGCGATTACCGTTTTCAATACGACGTATGACGACACTGCGCGAACTGAACCAAAACCGTTCGCTGCACGTCCGGATGTCTTGCCAGACACCGAAGTTACTAATATTGATTTTCGTCGTTCAGAAGCCGGTGGCGGTAGTTTAACCATTGATCTAAACGACGATAGTGTCACCATTGATACACGCGAACGAGACGGGGAAATCGTTGTCGACATGTTGGGTGCGACACTTCCACCTGAGTTGGAGCGTCGTCTTGACGTAGTGGATTTTGCCACGCCTGTTCAAACCATCGATGCGTTTCAAAATGCTGATAATGTTCGCTTAGTCATTATTCCTACTGGCAAATATCAACATTTGTCTTTTCAAGCTGGAAATCGGTTCACCCTAGTGGTCGATCCAATCATTCAAACGGCGGAAGATCTCAAGGCTGAAGCAGATGCAGAGTTGGGTTATGCCGGCGAACGACTTTCTATTAATTTCCAAAAAATTGAAGTTCGTGCAGCACTGGCGGTGATTGCTGATTTCACTGGAATCAACTTCGTAACTAGTGATTCAGTACAAGGTGAGATCACGATCAATTTGCAAGATGTTCCTTGGGATCAAGCTCTTGATGTGATTATGAAAACCAAGGGTTTGGCAAAGCGAGAAAATGGTAATGTGATCTGGGTTGCGCCGGCACAGGAAATAGCCAAAATAGAAGAGGATGAGCTTAAGGCAAATGCTGTGGTAGCAGAATTCGCGCCGCTCGTTTCTGAAATTATCCAAATTAACTACGCCAAAGCCAAAGATATTGCCGACGTTATTAAGTCGATTAAAGTAGTCCGCCAAGGGCAAACTGCGGCGAGCGGTTTCACTGGAGGCGCGAGTGCGTTCAATGTCACTGAGACGGACAAGAACTCACTACTAACGGCTCGGGGCAGTGTCACCGTCGATGAACGCACCAATAGCTTGTTAGTGCAAGATATTGCGGAAAAGATTAAAGAGCTTCGCCAAGTGATCACGAAGCTCGATAAACCAGTTCGTCAGGTTTTGATTGAAACTCGAATTGTTGAAGCAAGCGATACGTTTAGTCGTGAACTTGGTGCGCGACTCGGTTTCCAGCGCATTACCGATAATGCTCAATTTCCTGGAGCTTCTGGGTCCAATATCGGCGAGTTCGTTGGCAGTGGTACTACAGAAGGTTTGACCGTAATTCAGAATTCACAAATCGATGATGAGCCAGGTTTGATATTCGACAACTCTCGAGGTGCGCCCGGCGGTTTAGCGGTCGACTTAGGCGCAAACGGTATCGATGGGAACCTCCCTGCTTCATACGCTTTTGATATCTTCCGCGCTGGAACTGGATTTGCTCATCTGATTACCTTGGAGCTGTCTGCGCTGGAAGCAGATGGTCGCGGCAAAATCGTGGCAAGCCCGCGATTGATTACGGCGAATCAAAAAGAGGCCATAATTAAGCAAGGTGAAGAACGAGTATTTACAGTAGTTGGTGACGATGATGTTGAGGTAGAGACTAAAGAGGCCGTCTTGGCTTTGGAAGTAACACCACAAATCACTCCAGATGACCGAGTCGTTTTAGATGTAAAAGTGACCCAAGATGCTTTCATTCCAAATGCAGATCAAAATGTTGCTGCAGCACTGCGAAGGAAAGAGATTGTTACTCAAGTCTTAGCTGATAATGGCGAAACCATTGTCATCGGTGGGATTTATCAGGAAGAATCCAGTGAGGGTGTGACTAAGGTTCCGATTCTTGGAGACATCCCCTTTTTAGGCAATTTGTTTAAGAAGAAATCGGCACGTGACAGCCGTGTTGAGTTGCTGATTTTCTTGACACCAAAAATCATCAGTCCAAAATTGAATTTGGGTTAGTTAACCCCATATAATCAGCAAGCCAAAAGCAGGGGCAAAATGCTCCTGCTTTTGCTTTATATAGGCGCGTTACAAATAGAATATATCTGCGCCTACGATTATTCCTCTAGTTAGTAGATCCAAACGAAAAGACGTATGCAAAATATGATACTTATCGGAGCCATGGGCTCTGGCAAAACCACCGTGGGTAAGCAACTGGCTAAACGCTTGCGTATGGATTTTGTTGATTCAGATCACATGATTGAGGAACGCTGTGGTGTTTCTATATCGACGATCTTTGACATTGAAGGCGAAGATGGCTTTCGTAAACGTGAAACTAAAATGTTGCATGAACTGTGTGAGCGCAGCGGAATTGTATTGGCTACTGGGGGTGGTGCAATCGTCAGCGAAGAAAATCGACGTTTATTACGCAAGAGTGGTTTCGTTATCTATTTGAAAACAAGTATTGAAACCCAGTTAGCGCGTACTCAAAAGAATCAAAACCGACCATTGCTCGAAAACGTTGATGTAAAAGACAAGCTTAATGAATTAATGGATGAGCGCGGCACCTTGTATGAACAAGAGGCTGATTTGACTGTGATGTCGGGCGATCGAGTTGTTTCCAAGGTCGTCGACGAGATTGCTCAAGCCCTAGAAAAGTAGATTTCGGCCCAGTTTAGGGCGTTCTCTTTTTAGCCAAGGACTCGGCCAGAGAATACTCAACATCAATTCCACGCTGGATGACTTTTGAGCCCCAAGAGCGTATACTCTTGCATCGCTTTTCTGCAGTAAATTCCGTCAGCAAAAGCGAGCGCCGAATATTATTCTGAAGACTCTGTTTTTCTATCCATCTCAAACATGGATCAAAAGCTGTTGTTTTGCGCGAAAATATTCGATCAAAACCCCTCTAAATCGTACTTCACCGGCTTTATGTTTTCCCGGCTTGGCTCGGGCCACTTAATTGGGAATATTAGGCGGCTCTGGAACCCCGAGACCCGCCAAAAAATTGGATTGAGATGACCATGTTTCATAACATTGGCGGTCTGTACCGCCCCGAATTTGAGAAAGATAATTGTGGTTTCGGCCTGATCGCTCACATGGATGGGGACACTAGCCATTGGCTGATTCAAACTGCGATTTCCGCACTTGCTCGTTTGACTCATCGCGGCGCCGTTGCTGCTGATGGCAAAACGGGTGATGGTTGCGGAATATTGATGGCGATGCCACAGAGTTTTATGCGCTCTGTAGCAGAAGAGGCTGGAATCGAACTTACCGAACAATTTGCCACAGGTTTGGTTTTTCTAAGTAGTGACCCTCAGCAAGCAGAAAAATGTCGCTCCATTCTCCAAAAAGAATTAGCCAAGGAAGGGTTGGAGGTCGCGGGCTGGCGCCAAACTCCGCTGAATGAGGAGGCGTTGGGAGAGCAAGCTAAGGCTAGTTTGCCTGTGATCGAGCAAGTATTTATTACGCGCGAGTTAACCTTGTCTGACAACGAATTCGAAGGTCGGCTGTTCCTTGCTCGCAGGCGTGCTGAAAAAGAACTTAAGCAGGACTCAGAATTTTATCTACCCAGTTTGTCCGGTCAGATCATTCTGTATAAGGGCTTAGTCATGCCGGAATTTTTGCCGGTCTTTTATCAAGATCTAAACGACCCGAGAATTGAATCATCGATCTGTTTATTTCATCAGCGGTTCTCTACCAATACCCTGCCTCAGTGGCGTTTGGCACAACCGTTTCGGTACTTAGCTCACAATGGCGAGATAAATACAATTCGCGGTAATCGCAATTGGTCGTTAGCGCGCGGCAGTAAATTGAGTTCCAAAAAGTTACCGAAACTCGCTGATGCACATCCTTATGTGAATAACTCGGGTTCGGATTCGATGAGCTTAGACAATATGCTCGAGGTTTACCTGCGTGGGGGCATGGATATTTTCAAAGCCATGCAAACATTGATGCCACCAGCTTGGCAAAACGCAGAGCATATCGACCCTGATCTAAAGGCTTTCTATCGGTTCCAGGCCATACATGCAGAGCCTTGGGATGGCCCCGCTGGAGTGGTGTTAACGGACGGTCGCTATGCGGCTTGTGCGCTTGATCGTAACGGCTTACGGCCTGCGCGCTGGGTGGTTACCAAGAACCGTGTAATAACTCTGGCATCCGAAGTCGGTGTTTACGACTATAACGAAAAGGACGTCGTCAGGAAGGGGCGATTAAAGCCTGGTCAAATGATGGCGATTGACACTTCAAATGGCGAGCTAGTGTCGCCAGAGATGATTCATCAGCGTCTCAAGTCAGAGTTTCCATACAAGCAATGGCTGCGTGAAAATATCATCCGTTTGAAATCTAAGCTGACCGAGAAAGAAGCCACCGTGAGCTTAAACGCAGCTTCTCTGAAGATTTATCAAAAGCTATTTCAGATCTGTCGTGAGGAGACGAACTCGGTCATCCGCGTCTTGGCAGAGTCAAGTGCAGAAGCAACGGGTTCTATGGGCGATGATACGCCGTTTGCGGTGTTGTCTGAACGTCAACGTTTGCTAAGTGACTATTTTCGTCAGCAGTTTGCCCAAGTTACGAACCCGCCGATTGATCCACTGCGTGAGCAAATCGTGATGTCCTTGGAAACCTACTTAGGGACTGAGAGCGGATTATTTGAACCTCGACAAGAAATGGCCAAAGCGATTGTCGTGGATTCACCAGTTCTATCGACCACCAAGTACCAGCACCTACTGAATACCGAAGATCAAGATTTTCGTCACCGAGTTATCGACCTTACCTATGGCCATGATGAAAGCTTGAGCGGGCGGCTCAGTGAAATTTGCGCTGAAGCAGAGCAAGCAGCACATGACGGGGTTCGCATATTGGTTTTGTCTGATCGTGACATCTCCAAACAGAAGATACCTCTGCAAGCACTGTTGGCGACTGGTGCAGTGCATCATCATCTGACCAAACTAGGCTTGCGATGTAACGTCAATCTATTAATTGATACCGGGTACGCCCGTGATCCGCATCAATTTGCCGTGCTTATTGGCTACGGCGCTACCGCTATTCATCCGTACCTGGTTTACGAAACCATCACCGATATGAGTCGTAACAAGGTGCTGAACGGTGAGTTGGATACTCTACTGCGTAGCTACCGCAAAGGGATCAACAAGGGCCTGTACAAAATTATTTCTAAGATGGGCATTTCCACTATTCACAGTTATCGGGGTGCCCAGCTGTTTGAAATCGTGGGGCTTAATTCGGAAGTTGTGGAACAGTGTTTTACCGGTACAGTCAGCCGAATTCAGGGAGCCGGTTTTGCCGAGCTTGAAGCTGATCAAAGACTGCTTCAACAGCGTGCTTGGGACGCGCAAGAGCAACTCGATGCCGGTGGGCTCCTAAAATTTGTGCATGGAGGAGAGTATCATGCCTACAACCCTGACGTGGTGCAGAGCTTGCATGCTGCAGTTGAGTCGGGCGACTTCGAAAAATATCGAGAGTACGCGGACACCGTAAATGGTAGATCACCAATGGTGCTACGTGATTTATTACATCTGCGCGACGATATCGAACCAGTGGATCTGGATAAGGTTGAGCCGTGGCAAGACATCGTATTGCGTTTTGATAGCGCGGGCATGTCACTGGGTGCCCTCTCTCCAGAAGCCCACGAATCTCTTGCCGAGGCGATGAATGAATTGGGTGGGCGTTCCAACTCAGGTGAAGGCGGCGAAGATGAAGCCAGATATGGCACCCCAAAAATGTCTAAGATAAAGCAGGTGGCGTCAGGCCGTTTTGGTGTTACACCGCATTATTTGGTCAATGCTGAGGTGTTGCAGATCAAGATCGCGCAAGGAGCTAAACCGGGTGAAGGCGGGCAATTGCCCGGGCATAAAGTAAATAAACTTATCGCTCGGTTGCGGCACTCACGCCCTGGAGTTGCATTGATTTCGCCTCCACCTCATCACGATATTTATTCGATTGAAGATTTGGCGCAACTTATTTTTGATCTAAAACAAATCAATCCTAGCGCACTGGTTTCAGTCAAACTCGTTGCTGAAGCAGGTGTGGGAACCATTGCTGCCGGTGTGGCCAAAGCTTACGCAGATCTCATTACAATCTCAGGCTACGATGGTGGCACTGGTGCGAGCCCCGTGACCTCAGTACGCTACGCGGGTGGTCCGTGGGAACTCGGACTTACCGAAGCTCATCAAACTTTGCGTGCCAACGATTTGCGCGACAAAGTCAGATTGCAAACCGACGGTGGTTTGAAAACTGGCTTGGATGTAATCAAGGCGGCAATATTGGGCGCTGAAAGTTTTGGCTTTGGTACCGGACCGATGGTGGCTTTGGGGTGCAAGTATTTACGTATTTGTCACCTTAATAATTGTGCCACTGGTGTGGCTACTCAACATTCTGTGCTGCGTGACAAGCACTATGTTGGAACTGTAGAAAGAGCCGTTAACTACTTTCGTTTTATCGCTATGGAAACGCGAGAGTGGATGGCGAGATTGGGTGTTAGTCGCCTAGAAGATCTGATCGGCCGTACCGATCTTCTCGAAGTGATCGAAGGCAATACAGCTAAACAGCAAGGTCTCGATCTGAGCGAAATTCTTTATCAACCTTCACAATTGGCCGATAAGCCCACGCACTGCATGCAAGCTCGTAATGAGCCTTTTGATAAAGGGGAGTTAGCTGAGCAAATGGTTGTTGACCTGTTGCCTGCCATTGAGTCGCAGACAGGTGGCGAGTTCTCTTACCAAATAAAAAATGTGCATCGTTCTATCGGCGCTCGCATCTCCGGCGAAATCGCTAAACGTTATGGGCATCAAGGTCTTGAGCAGGCCCCAATCACACTGAATTTAACCGGCACGGCCGGGCAAAGTTTTGGTGTTTGGAATGCCAATGGACTCAACATGAACCTGATTGGTGACGCCAATGATTATGTAGCCAAGGGCATGTCAGGTGGCACGATTGCAATCCAACCTGCTGATGGCACCGAATTTATTCATGCCAAGTCCACCATCATTGGCAATACCTGTTTGTACGGTGCGACGGGCGGTCAATTATTTGCCTGTGGCCGAGCTGGCGAGCGATTCGCGGTGAGAAATTCCGGCGCGTTTGCGGTTGTTGAAGGTGTGGGTGATCATGGTTGTGAGTATATGACTGGCGGCGCTGTCTGCGTGCTCGGCGAAACCGGTGTCAACTTCGGCGCTGGCATGACCGGTGGTGTGGCCTTTGTGCTTGATCTGAATCGGCGTTTTATTGATCGATACAATCATGAGCTTATCGACACCTTTCGCTTGATGCCAGAAGCAATGGAGTCGTATGCTCAGTATTTGCAAATGATGATAGAAGCCCATGCGTCTGCAACTAACAGTGTTCGCGCCAATGAGATTCTTGAAGACTTCATCGACTATCTGCCGTATTTTTGGATGATTAAGCCGAAGGCGAGCGATCTGGATACACTAATTGATTCTTTGTCGGCTGCCGCCTAGAGAGAGACACCAAATGAGCAACGATTTTCAGTTTCTGGACCTGCCCAGACAGGACCCCGAGAAAGTGCCTGCGCGTGAGCGTAAAAAAGAATTTAAGGAGATCTACGGTGAGTACGAGGTTGAGCAAGCAGCGGCTCAGGCTGACCGCTGTCTTGATTGTGGTAATCCGTACTGCGAATGGAAATGCCCGGTGCACAATTTTATACCCAACTGGTTAGAACTTGTGGCTGAGGGAAATTTGTTTGCCGCTGCGGAACTTTCTCATCAAACTAATTCCTTGCCCGAAGTATGTGGTCGAATTTGTCCACAAGATCGACTGTGTGAAGGTGCTTGTACCTTAAACGATGGTTTCGGGGCCGTTACTATTGGCTCAATTGAGAAATACATCACTGATGAGGCGCTTAAAGCCGGTTGGCGCCCGGATATGTCCAAGGTCGAGCTCACTGATCACAAAGTGGCCATCGTGGGCGCTGGGCCAGCAGGACTGGCTTGCGCGGACATCCTGGTTCGCAATGGCGTAAAACCTGTGGTGTTTGATAAGTATCCAGAGATTGGTGGATTACTTACCTTTGGGATTCCGCCATTTAAGTTGGAGAAAGACGTTATTCGTACTCGCCGCGGCATTATGGAGGAGATGGGTGTCGAATTTGTACTCGAAACCGAAATCGGTCAAGACATCGAGTTTCAACAACTGCTCGATGACTACGACGCCGTATTTTTAGGCATGGGCACCTATACCTATATGAAAGGTGGTTTTGCGGGTGAAGAGTTGAACGGTGTTCATGAAGCACTGCCGTTTCTCGTTTCTAACGTGAATCGACTAATGGACTTTGAAACTAACCCCGCTGACTACATCGATCTGGATGGAAAGCGCGTTGTTGTGCTAGGTGGTGGTGATACCGCGATGGACTGCGTGCGCACCTCGGTTCGACAAGGTGCCGAATCCGTCACTTGCGCTTATCGTCGTGATGAAGAAAATATGCCTGGCTCAATGCGCGAAGTTGAGAACGCGAAAGAAGAAGGTGTCGAATTTTTATGGAATCAGCAGCCGCTAGAGATAGTTGGTGAAGCAGGAATGGTCACCGGCGTTAAGTTGGCTACTACTGAACTCGGAGAGCCAGACGAACGCGGTCGCCGTACCCCGCGGGTAGTTCCTGGTTCAGAGCGAATTCTTGACGCTGATGCCGTAATTGTGGCTTTTGGTTTTCGCCCTAGCCCAGCAAATTGGTTTGATGATTTTTCTATCGAAACCAACGATTGGGGTGGCGTAAAAACTTCTCAAGCTCACGGTCCAAAGTTTCAGACCACACATCCGAAAGTATTCGCAGGAGGCGATATGGTGCGAGGTTCTGATTTGGTTGTTACTGCGGTGTTTGAAGGCCGAGAAGCAGCCCAGGGTATTTTGCATTCGCTGCGCTCTCCGCTTAACTAGTGTCGGCTTAAGCATTAAACTTGAGCGCCAAAAAGTAGTTAAATCAAGACTTGCTTAGTCGTATACTGCGGCTGTCAAACATTAACCTCCGTTCCTCTAAGATTGTAGACCGTGGCTAATTCAATTCCAGTAGAAGAGCGCTTAATCGTCGCTCTAGATGTTCCAACGGCCGCTGAGGCTCGAGCAATGATCGACACGCTCGGCGATGCGGTGGTGTTTTATAAAATCGGCCTCGAGCTCTTTATGAGTGGTGACTATTTTGAACTGCTCGATTACTTGACGAATCAACATAAAAAAATATTTGTCGATCTCAAGTTTTTTGACGTGCCTGCAACGGTTGGGCGCGCGGTAGCGCAATTGAACGGCCGTGGAGTCACTTTCGCCACCATCCATGGCAATGATTCGATCATGCGTGCCGCGGCTGAAAATAAAGGCGACGTGCAAATTCTAGCAGTCACCGTACTGACCAGCTTAGATCGCGGCGATTTGGATGATTTAGGTTTCAGCTGCGATGTTGAGAAACTCGTTTTGTCCCGTGCTAAACGCGCTTGCGAGATAGGCTGTGATGGTGTCGTGGCGTCAGGGCATGAGGCGAAAGCAATGCGAGAACAGCTCGGTCACAATTTTATGGTGGTCACACCTGGAATTCGGCCGGTTGATAATGATGACGACCAGAAACGCGTTGTGACGCCGGCGCAAGCGTTTGAAAATGGCGCTGACTACATTGTGGTCGGGCGACCAATTCGAGATGCAGACGATCCACGTCAAGCAGCGATTGAGTTGCAAGCAGCGATCGCAACGGCATTGCCTTAGATTTCGCTAAACATTTTGTCAATTTGGTACTATCCTTAGTACTGGTTAGTCAGGGCGCTCGCTTGAGAGTTTTAATGCGAAGCGTATAGACGGTTATTGGGAAGTATGCAAAATTTAGACAACGATTTGTACCTGCGCGCTTTGCGCGGCGAGAAAGTTGAGCGCACGCCCATATGGGTGATGCGGCAAGCTGGGCGATATTTGCCTGAGTACAGGGCGACTCGTAAGCAGGCAGGCGACTTTTTAACGCTCTGTAAAACGCCCGAACTCGCGTGCGAAGTGACTCTGCAGCCAATTGACCGTTTTGGCCTGGACGCCGCAATTCTATTTTCCGATATTCTCACGATTCCTGATGCCATGGGCTTAGAGCTGGAGCTCGAAGAAGGTATCGGGCCCGTTTTCAATAAGCCGATTCGCAGTAAGGCGATGATTGATGCTCTGGCGGTCCCTGATATGGGTTCCGGGCTGGGATATGTGATGGACGCCGTAGGCACAATACGTAAAGCGTTGAATGGTCGGGTTCCACTGATCGGGTTTACCGGTAGTCCTTGGACATTGGCCAGCTATATGGTTGAAGGCAGTGGCAGCAAAGAGTTTCGGCGCATTAAAGGGCTTATGTTCGAAGACCCCGCGGCTACCCATCAGCTGTTGGGCGTGGTTACTGAATCCGTAATCGAGTACCTACATGCCCAGGTTGAGGCTGGCGTTCAGTCATTGATGGTGTTTGATACATGGGGCGGCATGTTGTCCACCAGCAACTACCAAGCATTCTCGCTGGCGTATATGCAACAAATTGTTGCTAGCCTGAAAAGTAAACATCCAGAGGTGCCTATTGTGCTGTTTACCAAAGGCGGGGGCCAGTGGCTTGAGTCGATGGCTGAAACAGGTTGTGATGGTCTCGGTCTTGATTGGACAGTAGACCTCGCAGAAGCGCGTCGGCGTGTCGGTAGCAAAGTTGTGCTGCAGGGAAATCTCGACCCAGTGGTGATGAACACAAGCGGCGCTCAAGTAGCAACGGAGGCAGAGTCGGTGCTTGCTTCCTACGGCCAACATGACGGCTCAAGTAAAGGGCATATTTTCAATTTGGGGCATGGAATTCAGCCTTTTGCCAAACCTGACAATATGCGAACTTTGGTCGAAACCGTAAAAGCTAAGAGTGCGGCCTATCATCTATGATTAACTTCAGTCGGATCGAAACGGACATTTTTGTTGGTAGCGCACCCGCCAGCAGTGTTGATGTCGCGCGTCTAAACCCGATGAAGATCACCGCAGTATTGTCATTGCAAAGCGATGAAGATTTTCGAACTCATCAAATTAATTTGCAAAAATTACTGAACGCTTACGAGTACAACAATATCCAGTTGTTGCGTTTTCCGATTCTGGACTTCGATGAATCTGATCTAGGCAAACGCCTTCCTAAGCCCGTGCGGACTATGCATCGATTATTGTCGGCTGGGCATAGAATTTATGTGCATTGTAATGCTGGGGTATGCCGCGCGCCGGCAACCGTTTTGGCTTACTTTTGTCACTATAGGGGGATGTCGATTGAAGACGGCTTGGAGTACATCCGTGAACAACGACCCCAAGCAAACCCGTATTTAGGAGCAGTACGTCGTGCCCTTGATGAGCTGGCTAAGCCAGAGCCTGATAACAGCGCTAGTCCAACAGGTTCTTAGACTTAAGGTAGTCGAACACGAAACCCTCTATCTTTGGTTGAGCAGCAGCGGTCGGATGCAGCCCATCATTTTGAATGTAAGTGCTGTCGCCAATAAATTTTTCCACAACGAAGTCGAAGTAGTGTTGCTCAGTTTCCTCGGCAACGCTTGCGAAAGCCGCTTCAAATGAATCGATATAGCGCGGCCCGTAGCTGGGTGGCAATGTTATGCCAAACACCACCACTTGAGCTCCGCTGTTTTTAATCAGTTCGATCATAGCGATGAGATTGGCTTCCATTTTATCAATTGAGTAACCCCGGAGACCATCATTTGCACCGAGTTCTAGCAATACTAGATCGGGTGAGAATTCTTCCAGTGTCGCGGGCAGCCGTGCTAAACCACCGGAGGAACTTTCACCGGAAATGCTCGCGTTAACGACTCGATGATCGTCAATCAAGCGATTGGCCAACAAGCTGGCCCACCCTTGATCTAAATCAAGATTGTAAGCAGCGCTGAGGCTATCGCCGTAAACGAGAATCGTTTTAGAGTGAACCGCCGATGTGATGAGCAGTGAGAAGCACACCGTGGATAAGAAGATGATACGTTTTATTGACATTGATAATGCGAGTCTTGGACACATATAGAGGTTTTACCAGAACACAACTTGAGAAGCTGGCTTGCAGAATTTGCGGCCTGCTCTTACCACGCACTGGATTGATCATTGACTGATACTATTTTACGCGCTGAACATGTTAGCAAACGTGTACAAACAGCCGATCACGAATTAACGATACTAAACGATGTCTCACTGCAGGTGAACCTTGGTGAAAGTCTCGCCATAATTGGCCCGTCAGGAGCAGGCAAGTCAACCTTGCTTGGCTTGCTCGCTGGCTTAGATACGCCAACAGAGGGCGCTATCTGGATGGCTGACCAAGAAATTACCGCTATGTCCGAAGAAGGTCGTGCAGCCACGCGCGCGAATTTTGTCGGTTTTGTTTTTCAAACATTCCAACTTCTTGGTAGTCTCACCGCGCTAGAAAATGTCGCACTGCCAATGGAGCTGGCTGGGGATCAAGATGCTAGAGAAAAGGCACAGCGATTTTTGGATAAAGTAGGCCTCAGTCAACGTGTAGGACATTATCCAAAACAACTCTCCGGCGGTGAACAACAACGCGTCGCGATCGCACGGGCTTTCGCCTGCCAGCCAAGAATCTTGTTTGCAGATGAACCAACCGGCAATCTTGATCGAGCCACGGGTGCCAAAGTCAGTGACTTATTGTTCGATCTAAACGAACAAAGCGATGCCACGTTGATACTCGTTACTCATGAGCAGCGCCTAGCTGATCGCTGTGATCGAACCGTTGTTATCGACGATGGGCGACTTAGCCTAGCGGCTTGAACATTATGAGAGCGCTCGATTTTAAACTCCTATGGCGAGATTGGCGTGGCGGCCAACTGAATTTGATTATTTCAGCCTTAATACTCGCCGTGATGGTGGTCACTGCAGTGAGTCTGCTAGCAGACCGCGTTGAGCGAGGCTTGAACGAACAAATAAGTAGCTTCTTAGCGGCTGATATGGCGGTGCAGGGCAGTAAGCCAATCAAATCAGTATTTGTTGAACAAGCAAAGCAAGACGAGTTAGAGACGGCCGATATCGCCCTGTTCAGCTCAATGGTGTTTGCCAGCGACAAAAATCATCTTGCGGCACTTAAAGTCGTCGATGAATACTATCCATTGCGTGGCCTAATTCAGGTGTCGGCCCATATGAATGCCAATGAAATAGAGTTGATGGAGCGTGGCCCTACCGCCGGTGAAGCATGGGTTGAAGCTCGCTTACTCACTTTGCTCGACATCGACTTAGGCGATGAGGTTGAGGTCGGCTATTTAAAATTACCGGTCACCAGAATTATTACCAACGAACCTGATCGAGGCACTGGGTTTTCAATGACGGGTGCGCGCTTAATGCTCAATCAGGGCGATCTGGCGGCAACCAAACTAATACGGCCAGGTAGCCGAGTCAGTTGGCGATTGTTGTTGGCGGGCAGTGATGGAAATTTAGAGAACTACTCAAGTTGGTACGCGGAACAAGAACAAGCTGATGCCGATCAATCAACTCATTTTCGGCTTCGCACCGCAGAGAACTCCGAACAACAACTTTCAGAGGCCTTGCAGCGTGGGCGTTCTTTCTTATTGTTAAGCGGTACCATTGGGGTACTTTTTGCCGGTTTGGCGATGGCACTAGCCAGCCAACGCTATGCTCAGAGACTAACCGATCAGGTTGCACTGATGAAAGCGTGGGGGCAATCCGCGCGGGATATCCGACGCAGTCAACTTGTCCGTTTGCTGATATTAACTGCCGTAGCCTCGTCTATCGGTTTGGCATTTGGCTGGTTTGCCCATTATTTACTGCTCTATGCGGCTGCGGGATTATTTGATGCGCATTTACCGGCTCCTGGTTGGCGACCTTGGTTGGTGGCCTCTGCGACAGGGTTTGTGTCGGTGATAGGTTTTGCATTGCCTGCGCTTTGGCATCTGCCTGCAATTGCACCTTTACGAGTGTTGCGCCGAGATCTACCCGATAGTCTTTTGAGTCAAGGCCGTAGACTTGCAATTGGCGTTGCTGCTCTGTTATTGCTAGCTTGGTGGTATAGCCAGAGCTTCACCATCGCAGTCCTGTTTTTGAGCGCTTTATTCGCGCTGTTCGCGATTTGCGGATTTGTCGCATTGCAACTGCTTAGATTCCTACAGGGTTTTGGCAGTTGGCGAGGTAGTTTCGTTCGATTGGGGTTAGCAAATCTATGGCGACGTCGAACCCAGACTATGATTCAGTTGATCGGTTTCTCAGTCACGCTGATGCTGTTACTGGTGACCACGGGCATGCGAACCAGTTTAATCAGCGAATGGCAGGCGCAGTTACCGGATGATGCGCCGACGCATTTCCTTCTTAATGTGAGTAGCGCCGAACTGCCCGATGTTAAACAGTTGCTGCAACAGCAGAATGTTGAAGCAAATCAATGGTACCCGATGGTGCGCGGCCGCTTGGTGGGCCTCAACGGTGAAGAGCTCAGTGAAGAGCGTTTGAAGCTTACTGATGGACTCGCACGTGAAGTGAACTTTACCCAAGCATCCCTCCTCCCAGACGAAAATCAAATTGTTGCGGGCGAATGGTGGGGTGATGCGCCGAACCGGAAAGGCGCTGAAGTAGCAAAACATTATTTTTCAATTGAAGAAGAAGTTGCGACTGAATTGGGCGTCAGCGTCGGTGATGTCATCGAGTTTAGTATTGGAGGCTTGCCGTTGACAGCCGAGCTTGCCAGCATTCGTACTGTTAACTGGGAAAACATGCAGGCAAATTTCTATATTATTTTTAGTCCTGGTGCGTTGGATCGGTTTGCACCGAACTGGCTTTCTAGTGTGCGTACTGATTTCGTAGCAGACCAACAATCTCTGTATCATCAGCAAGCACCATTTGTGAGTGAGGTTGTGAAAAATTTCCCCACCGCCTTAGTAATCGAACTTGGCGAGATCATTGAACGCATTCGTAACGTAATCGAGAGGGTTACGTTGGGCTTGGAAATGATCTTAATGTTGGTGCTGGCCTGCGGAGGCTTAGTGTTATTTGCCGCCATCGGGGTGTCATTTGATGAACGCCTGCGAGAGAGTGCTGTATTACGGACTCTAGGGAGTTCGAGAAAGGTTGTGACCGGTGCGCTCGCCGTAGAGTTCGCCGTGCTGGGCGCAATAGCGGGGTTAATCGCTGGGGCAGGAGCGGAGTTAGTGCTCTATCTTGTTCAAACTCAAGTGTTTGAATTGCAGGCCAGTTGGCATTGGAATTTGTGGCTGCTTGGAATTTCAGTTGGTGTCGTTGTTATCACCGTACTCGGCCTGTTAAGAAGTCGAGAAATCATCACCGTGCCGCCGCTACGTTCGTTGCAGCAAATTGCTTGAGCCTTGCTTGTGTTAGCAGAGTTTTTGTTTATGCTTCAGACATGAATAGAGTTTCGTTGTTAGCCTGGCTATATTGTTGTTCGTATTTGTTTGCAGGTGTGAGTTTCGCGCAGAACATGCAAGTGATCGGTAGCAATTCGATTGCGCAAGAATGCTACCAAGCTTCAACCGCAGCAGCGCTTAGCGGATTCGCCAGTCGCAGCGATGTTGAGGTCTGTAGCAAAGCCGTCGCGCACGGTAATTTGAAGCGTCGAGATTTGATTGCGACCTACGTCAACCGTGGCGTTATTAATACCGCATTACAAAATTTTCGCGCCGCGGCTAAGGACTATAATCGCGCAATCGGTATGGATGATGAAGTACCAGAAGCGTATGTGAATCGCGGCAATCTCTGGTTCATGGCTGAGCGTTATCAGGAAGCGATTGCAGACTACGATCAGGCACTAAAACTCGGTTTTTCACAACCATATGTCGCCTTGTTAAATCGAGGCATGGTGCGAGAAATTATCGGTGAATTAGATGCCGCCAAAGCAGACTACCTAGCTGCGCTTGAGCAGCGAGAAGATTGGGAGGTTGCACAACAAAAGCTCGCGCGTGTGACCAAGAAATTGCTCGATAAGCAGAGCAATGCGCAACAATAATGAGGCTCGGCGATGTGGTTTTTCGAGTTTTCATCTGGCTCGCAACAGGTAGACCTTCTTGTCGCTAAATTCTGCTCAGCCGTTTCGATTCGGCCTTTGGACGCTGGTCGCATTGGTTGTTGGTAATGCGATTGGGGCAGGAATTTACACAACATCCGGATTTTCACTCGCTGCTCTGGGATCCCCAGAATGGGTGCTACTAGCTTGGTTTATCGGTGGTCTTGTCGCGTTGTGTGGTGCCTTGAGTTACGGAATGTTGGCCCAAAGAATGCAGGAGTCGGGTGGAGAATACCTGTACCTGCATCGTTCAATTCATCCACTCGCCGGGTTTATTGCGGGTTGGATATCATTGTTGGCAGGTTTTCCTGGCGCGATCGCCTTCGCGGCAACTGCCTTAGAGAGTTATTTGCGTGCAGCGAGTATCGCTGCGACTAGCTGGCCTCAAGATAGTATCGCGGTGTCGGTAACTGTTCTGGCCGGTGCAATCCACATTGTGCGCGTCAAAGCCGGCGCTCGCGCCCATGAGTGGATTGTCGCTGCCATGCTTGGTGCGCTTTCATTTATCATTATATGGTGTGGCTGGAAATTTCTCAGTCATGCAAATTTGCCGGTGTTGGCGACGGAACCGCGAAGCTCATTCCAGCTCTTTGCTCTCGCGAATTCATTGGTCTGGATATCGCTGAGTTATTCAGGATTTAATGCTGCGGCTTACGTGACCGGCGAAGTGAGAGATGCGGCCAAAAATGTACCAAAGGGCATGGTGATAGGTACCTGCATCACTATGCTGCTGTGTGTGATGTTAAACGCCATCATGCTGTACGCAAGCCCGGCTGAAAACATTGCCGGCCAGCCGCAAATAGCGGCTCTTGCGGCGCAGGCCTTAGGCGGGGAGCCCGCGCGCAGAATTGTAGAGATTATCATCGCGCTTTCTTTATTGACCTCCATCACAGCGATGGCCATGGCAGGGCCGCGCGTCTACGCCAAGATGGCAGAAGATGGAGCTCTACCTGCGTTGTTCAGAGCGCGACAGGGAGAGCCACCGCGTTCTTCAATTGTTCTTCAAGTAGTCATTTCAGTCATGTTGATTCTCCTCGCCGATTTGCGAGAACTGCTTTCGTATTTGGGCATGACTTTGTCTCTGTGTTTGGCATTGGCGGTTAGCGCTTTGTTTGTGCGTCACTGGCGGTGGAGTGAACGCCCCAATTCTTTTTGGTATCCTGCAGCACCACTAATCTTTGTGTCGTGCACTGTATTATTTGCAGTTCTATCTGCTCTGCATGAGCCGCGCCAATTCTATGCTGTCTTGCCGACCATTTTTATTGGCTGCGCAGCTTATTTTATAAGTCGACGCAGATTGGCATCTAAAGCCGTATCTTAAGGTGATTTTATGATTAAACGACTATTTATTTTGTGCTTAATACCAGTGCTAACAGGTTGTGCAGCCCTGTTAACTCCGTCTGTAGAGGCAGAATTTGAAAAACTTAAGGGCGGTGCATATACCTTAGATAAGAGTCACGCTGCGTTACTTTTTAAGGTGCAGCATTTAGGTCTTTCAAGCTATGTGGGGCGATTTAATTCCTTAGATGCGGAACTGGAATTTGATCCATCAAACTTAGCTGAAACTCGGCTGACCACGCTTGTTGATATGACCTCCCTGGATATCAATGATGATGATTTGGCCAGTGACTTGAGTGGTGCTCGTTGGTTGAACACCAAGGTGTATCCGCAAGCCAAGTTCACCACGGTTTCAGTTACGCCAATAAGTGACTCTGAATTTGAATTCG
>CALJJR010000123.1 GCA_937973905.1 uncultured Arenicella sp.
TTTTTTCACCAAGCAACCATTACAGGTGTACGTGAGCTCGGCTTCCCGGATTTTTTCAGGGTACAACTAGGAATACTTAAATTCCTAGCCGTGATTGTTTTATTGCTACCGACAACGTTTCTACCGGTGTATGCAAAGGAATGGGCGTATGCCGGTGTCGCTCTTTTTTTTCTTACCGCAATCGTCGCTCATACTGCCCATGGCGACCCCGTTGGATCGTCTCTAATTTCAGCCTTTTTCTTTGCCTTGCTGGTTGTTTCCAACGTTACTCTACATAGACTGTTGGCGGCTTAAGTATGCAGCACTAGGCCTTCAATGTACCGCCGCCGGCTTTGCATCTTCTTCATCATCAAGTACCGCTTCGTCTGGTAAATAAACACCAGATTTGTAAAAGCAATACACCCCAATAAAGTAGAGAGGAGTCATACACAGCATTGCGTAACGCAGTGATTGATTACCAACGGAATCGACAAACAAATCGCTCAACCCACCGACAATAAGTGGCCCAAAGCCTAGGCCGAAAAAGTTAATCAGTAAAATCAGCAATGCCGATGACATGGCGCGCATATTTGGCTCAACCATCGAGTGGGCGATGGCAAACTGCACTCCGGAGGACGTCAGCAGCAACATCGCATAAGGCGCCAACAGCACTACGAACCAAGTAAGGTCTTGCATATTGAAAACAATAGGCGCCAGCAAACAAACCAAGCCATAGGCAACAGCTAGTGTCCAGGACAACCATTGAATACCACGCTGCTTAGCAAGGTAGTCGGCAAAAAGCCCACCCCCGATAGCACCTGCGGTGCCACACAACCCCGTAATTAACGCCATTATTTGCCCAGCTTGAGTACTGCTCAGCTCGTGCGATCTAATGATAAATGAAGGCAGCCATGCGCTAATACCTAGAGTAGCAATCTGTGTTACCACCGCAGCAATGGCCGCATAACGCCAACTCTTAGATTGCCAGAAAAACTTAAAGCTCTGTGTTAGAGACTTTTCACCGGGTGAAGCGGTGAACATAGACATCTTGAACCGTTTGGTTGAGCGCGGCTCACGAATTGAGAGGTAGGCAATTAGCCCTAAGACTATGCCTGGAACCCCGGCAATGACAAAAGCGACTCGCCAACCATAAACATCGTTGGCCCAGCCCCCTACCGACAAAGCCACAAAAATACCCGCGGTTATACCCGCTGAATAAATAGCAAACGCAGTAGCACGCTCTTTAGGTGCAAAATTCTCAGCAATAAGTGAGTGCGATGCGGGCTGCACTCCCCCTTCTCCGATGCCAACCCCAATCCTGGCTAGTGCTAGATGATAAAAGTTAGATGCAAAACCTGAGATCACGGTCATCGACGACCAAACCAGCAAAGAGATAGAAATGATCTTGCGTCTATCCCATCGATCTGCCAGACGCGCAATTGGAATGCCAACGAGAGAATAGAATATTGCGAACACCAAACCCGATAACAGACCCAGCTCGAGATCGGTCAGTTTTAAATCCGCTTTGATGGACTCAAGAAGAATCGCCAATATTTGACGATCTACGAAGTTCATCAACGCGACAAGGGTGAGAATACCTAGAAGGAAATACCGATTAGATCTCATAATTTAGCCTGAATTTCGTCTATTAATCGGCCGAGTGGGTTACGCAGTTCAGGCCGTCATATATATCCGGTATAGTCGAGCGCCGGCTATCGGGGCTTATACAATTTTGTATAGATCTTCGTGCAGTGGGACACCCTCATCTTTTTGAATACCGAATGTATTCGCGTATTTGGCAACCATTTGATAATGGGACGAAGTGTAAACCGCATCCATTAATTGCTTTTGTGTGAGTTCATCACTGAGCACAGCCCAAGTGTCATGACTCACAAAATGATCTTCTACAAGCTCATCGCACATATTGATCAGAGCTTGATCCAAGCTCGACCAAGCATGACCTGGTGAACCATTTCTGAGTGCGGTGATCTCTTCTTCATTGAGGCCGGCATGTTTGCCGAGATATGCATGGTGTGACCATTCATAGCCTGATAAGCACTTGTAAGACGTTCGCAAAATTATCAGTTCTTTTTCTCGCCAAGGAATGTCGTTGCGCTTTTTCGAACCGACGTAATTTGACCACTGCAGTTGTGCTTTCATCGTGTCGACTGAATGCAAAACGGTTCGAAATAAGTTCAACTTGCGTGCCGCTTCGTTCAACGAATCAACAATTTCAGCCTGTTCTTGATCGAGCTCTTCGTCGGAAACCGGCGCGATTCGGGGTTGTTTTAGTCTCATGATTTAGCCTTGTTTATATAAAACAGTTTCATTCTATATAGAATGTATGACAATATCAACAAATTGTCGGCTTCTGAGAAATACGAGTGAGGCATAAACCTGAGAACTGCTTTTTGCTACAATGCTCGGATACAAAAAATTTAGATTCATCTCCAACACTTTCGCTTTTTTGATTAAACATTTTGATAAGAGAACGTCTGTAGCAAAACCGAGCAACCATGACATCATCGCTTAAGACCCCCAAACGCGCGCCAAAGAAGTCGCAAATGGAACGAACCAAGAACTCTGTTCTCTCTGCAACCATTGAATTGCTGGGTGAGATGACGTTTGGACGACTCACCGTGGATTTAATTTCCGAAAGAAGCGGCGTTTCGCGCTCTACCATTTATCGCTATTGGAAGACCGTACCCGAACTAGTATCAGATGCCTTTGATAGCGCCATAGGCCCTGAACCAGCGCTAGTCGATGAAGGCAGTTTGCGTGAGCAACTCATCAAGCTATACGCTCAAGCGCCGGATAACTTAACCAAGTCTACATGGGGCAGAGTGCTACCGTCGTTGGTCGCGGCCAGCAATAGCGAAGGGGAATTTTCAGGGCGTCTGAAGAAAATTTCAGATCGTCGTAGGATTATCATCCGCAAACATATCCAGACTTGGATTGACCGCGGAGATCTTAAAAAGGACACCGACCCAGACCGGATGATCGATACCATGAGCGGCGTTTTTTACTATCGTCGACTTGTTACAGGAAAGTCGTTGCACGAGCCCAAACTTGGCGAGTGGGTAATCGACGCTGTGTTGGAAGCTTCGTATAGCGATACCTATAAGAAAAAGCTCCGGAGCGCAAAGAAGCCAAGCGGCTAACAAAAAGCAACCTACAAATAATAGGTTGCAAGCTCTGCTCTCTCTAGTTGGTTCCGATTCGCAACCGCTTAATTAGATACACTAACTCAGGAACTGTTCGATTACCGCTGCCTGTTGTTTTTTGCCATCAGGGTCGGCGCCAGTTTTAAACTGCGTGAGTTCTTCGCCCCACTTTGAAGTTCGTGCTCGGATCGGCGGTTCTTGCGCATTAACGACATCCATAATAACGGCGGCAACCTCATCTGCAGTTTGGTAGATATCTGAACCATCCTGACGATCTTGTGAACCGCCGATGTACTGCTGCAAGATTGGTAGGTATTCATCCTCGAGCATGCCACCAGAACCTTCAACGTGTTGTAGTACATTGTTGACAAACTCTGTAGCGATGCCACCAGGCTCTACAGACGTGAAGTTAATTCCAAATGATGGCGTGATATAACTCGCCATAGCCTCAGTAAAGCCCTCGGCAGCGAATTTCGCCGCACAGTAAATCTCATTAAAAGGTTGGCCAACTAATCCACCCACCGAAGTTACCGTAACGATATGACCAGAGCGGCGTTCACGCATATGTGGGACAACTGCTTTCGTGCAGCGCACCACGCCCATGAAATTAACATCCATGATCCATTGAATATCTTCTTCGCTCGCCTGCTCGGTAGAGCGAACGAAACCCGCGCCCGCATTGTTAATCAGAGTATCAATATGGCCTTCAGCGTCTATCACCTGCTTGACCGCGGCATTAACCGAATCGGTATTCTGGACATCCAGAGGGAGCACCTCAAGAGACACACCAACTTCCTTGGCGGCAGCATCTAGCAACTCTCTTTTGTCTAAGTTACGCATCGACGCATAAACCTTATGGCCTTGCTGTGCAGCTTGTACTGCAATACTAATACCTAGACCGGTAGATGTTCCGGTAACTAAAACGACCTTTGCCACCTGGGATGCTCCTTTATATAAATTGAATAATTGATTAGTGATCAGTTATCACTAGCGCTTAAGCCAAATACGTTAACGGCATTATCGTAATATAGTTTTTGTAGCTCGTCTTTAGTAAAACCGTACTCGTCCATCGTCTGTTTGGCCGGCTTGATGTCAAATACCGGGAAGTCAGAGGCAAACAAAAACTGATCCATGCCAATCTCACGCATAGTCCACATTAGTTCTTCTTGCCGCGGAGAGTTGGCGTACAACTCAGCCGTGCCAGACATATCAAAATACACATTATTTTTATAGTACGGGCCTTTGGCGAAAACTGAAAACAAAATCATTTCGTGAAACCGAGCACCGGCCATGTGCGCCAGTACAATTTTTGTTTGCGGGTTAGCTAGCGCTAGATTGATAAATTTGCCGGTTGAATCACCGTCGTCGGCAGAAATGGAATCCATAATCACCGCAGCACCATTGTCACCAGCTGCTTTTACCACTGCCGCAACTGACGCGTGACCAGGATCAAAACCTTGGAAAAAAGGGTGAAGCTTAATTGCCTTAGCGCCGAGCTTAGCGACCCGCACCACCTCCGCTACGGCTTCATCACCGTCTAAGGGATGGACCGAAGCAATCGGAAACAGGGCATCGGACTCTTTGGCTTGTTGCAATATAAAGTCGTTGTAAGTTCTAGTCACTTCCATATTGCCCTTGGGTACCATACTCATGATACCAGCCATCGAAACTCCGGCCTCTTTCATTTGCCGTTTCAGCTCTTCAATAGAACCTGGCGTAGATGGATTCAAGCTTAGCTCCTGACCGGGCAATAGAACGTGCGCATGGCTATCAATGACCTGACCTTTTGCTGTTACAGCTCCGGTTACAGCGGTCAAACCCAAGGTTAGAAATAGAATCAGTGCCTTTTTCATGTTATTAGTCCGAGTGATTATCTATAGGGGATTGGCTGCCTCTGGCGTCTATGCGCTTCACGAGCCTCTGACAAACCAGTTCTAAAGATTTAGCTCAAATAGCTTGCTTAGCTCAGAGTTCAATCTTTAATCGTGATATCTATATGATACATTAATATTCTATATAAAGTCGATTTAGAAATTCAAATATTGGCTAAGGCAAGGCCATTGCACGCTTTAGCAACCCGCCTGCCCGTCAAGTGCTTACCTTGAGGCACAATGGATAAATCACTATACTAAACAATATAGTTCTATATTGTAGCGCAGGGTTAAATTAAGGCTTGGAGAAAGCTGCTGTGTTGTAGTCAGGCTCTGCAATATCCATCACAACCGCTAAAGGAGCGCAAAATGTCAAATCGAAGCCAAGCAGTGCCAGTAACCGACGAGGAGTTCACCGAAGAACAATTTAATTTCACCAAGATGGTGCGCGTAAATGGAGTGCTGGCAAACGGTTTTAGAGTAGGTATGCGCTCATGGAAGCTGTTCAAGGCTCACTTTCCATTTTCACTGTACGTGATGGCTTTATCCAGTGTGCCGCCGAGAATTAGAGAACTAGCTATTATTAGAATTGCGCACAATAATAAATGTGATTATGAATTGGCACACCACACTCAGGTAGGTCTCAGTCAGCTGGGGTTTAGTGAGCAAGATATAGCCAATATTAAAATCGGCGCAGATGCCCCTGGCCTTTCTGAGTTGGATGCAAATATCATTCGCTTGGTCGACGAATTGGCCAACAACTGTAATATCTCCGACGAATTACACGCCTATCTTCACCAAGAATTCAACGAAGATCAATTTTCCGAATTATTGTTCACTATTGGCAACTACGAGTCGATGACTCGGGTCATCAATGTTTTAGATATTCCTATGGACGAAGATTTTAATAAAATGCATGGGATAGCATAACCAAGTTTTACAAGTACTGCTCTACCAGCTTTCGCTTGTAGAGTTTGCCATTATCTTCTCTCGGTAAACTATTAGCGAAATCAATAGACTTTGGGCATTTAACTGTAGCCAAGACTTCTTTGCAGTATTCAATTAACTCCTGCTCCAAGTCTTCATTACTATCGACCCCTTCGACCACTTGAACTACAGCTTTTACTTCCTCGCCAAAGGCTTCATTGGGAATACCAAATACTCCCGCGTCGGCAACCTTGGGGTGAGTGATTAGGCGACTCTCAGCCTCCTGAGGGTACACATTTACGCCTCCACTTATGATCATATTGGATTTACGATCGGTAAGATAAATATAACCATCTTCATCCATCCACCCTATATCACCCATGGTTCGCCATCCCTGCGGGGAATAAACCGCTTTGGTTTTTTCCTCGTCGCCGTGATAGACAAACTCTTCGCCGCTGTCGAAGTAAATAACACCGATTTCGCCAATAGGCACAGTCTCCCAGGTCGACTCATCAACAACATGAGCCGCACCTGTTGCCACGCGCCCAATCGAACCAGGGTGTGCCAACCATTGTTCACTGGTGATCGTTGTGCCACCTACTCGCTCGGTTCCCGCGTATACTTCAAAAATAATGGGCCCAAACCAATCAATCATGGCGTATTTTGTTTCAACAGGACAAGGCGCGCCGGTATGCATTATCAACCTGAGGCTCGACACATCATAGGATTCACGCACGTCTTCGGGCAGCTTTAGCATGCGCAAAAAATGAGTTGGTACGCAGGTCATATGAGTGACCTTGTAATTCTCGATCAAGCGCAGTGTTTCTTCGGCATCGAACTTATCTATGACTACCACTGTTCCGCCGAATCGATGTGCGGCACGCGTACTCATCAATGGCGAGGCGTGGTACAAAGGGCCGGGTGCCATCACCACGGTCTCATCACCATACTCGCCTTGCAAAGCTAAGTCGTCGCTAGGCGCACAACCCACAGGTTTGCCGTTAAGTGGAAACTTTACGCCTTTAGGTTTACCCGTGGTGCCGGATGTATAAAGCATTTCACGGCCGGAGGTTTCGTCCGTCACCGGTGTGTTGGGAAATGAAGATCGAGCATCTTCATAAAAATCAAAGCCCTCGATATTGTTATAAATAGACAGACAAACAACTGAATCATCAATCAGCTGTTTCGTTTTGATGGCTACTTCTTCAAACCTCGAGGAGGCGATAAACGCTTTCGCGTCGGCGTTTTCTATAATGTAGGCAACTTCTTCAGCCTTAGAATGCCAACTCACTGGCGTGTAATACAAGCCCGCGCGGTGGGCGCCCCAAACTAATTCGTAATAACGCGAGTGGTTTTGGCAAAAGATAACAACGCTGTCACCCACTTTAAGACCCAAGCTGCGAAACAAATGCGCGGTTTGGTTGGTGACCTTGTCCAACTCGCCGTAAGTTAGAATGTCTCCCGTTTGAGCATCAATACAGGCAGGGTGCTGGGGTTTGGACTTAGCATGTGCTGAAAAGTGATTTTCGGTATTGATAGATCAACTCCTAGTTATTTTTGTCTCACAAGTAGGCTATAAACAATCAGAATAAGGCGCTAGTTCACGTCGTAGTTGTCCACATCAGGTGTCTGAATCATGGCGTAAAACTCATGTACGTCCCACGGCATATTTACCCCTGATCGACCATGCTGATTAACGTAATAACTGTCTCCCGTTTCTGTCTCCCACAATAGTGATTTCATCGCCTCATCCATCTCCGCGTTGTATTGGTCGTAAGCTTGTTTTTTTACGGTGATACTTTTGCCACCTTGTTCTAAAGCATGAACAATCAAACCTGATATATAACGAGAAAAGTTTTCCGCCCAGGAATGAAATGAACCAATGCGCGCCTGACCATTAGGCCCATACATCATAAACATATTGGGAAAACCAGGAAGAGTAATTCCCTTAAACGCGCGCGCGCCGTCTTTACTCCACAGATCCTCAAGAGTAATACCATCCACGCCTCTGTATTGCGCGGGCAACAAATATCGAGACACATCAAAGCCAGCACTTAGAATAATAAAATCTACGTTGTGCTCATTGCCTTCATTATCAATTATTGAGTCTTCAGTGATTTCACGAATACCAGTGTCATTCAGGCTCACGTTGTCACGCAATATGGTTTCAAACCACTGGTTATCAATGACCATGCGCCGCGCCATCGGTACTACTTTGGGTATACATTTGTCAATCAGGTCTTGGCGATCACCGAGTTTGTTTTCTACGAAACTGATCAAGCCTTCTCTGAACTGAGCGTTTGCCTCATTAACCCTGCCACCATTCTCAATCCAATCTTGGTCAAGCACCTGAAACTTCTGCATCTGCAGCTCGCCATAATAGTTCATGAACACAAACCAATTGTTATAGCCTGGCATATTGTCGAGCATCCAACGTTTATGTTCGCTCAGATGCGCATGATATCCAGCCACTGGTGTCACCCAACTTGCCGTGCGCTGAAATACAGTTAAATGCCCAGCTTTCTGAGCAACGCCACGTGCCAATTGCAAGCCAGTAGAGCCGGTGCCAATCTGTGCTACACGTTTGCCAGAATAATCAAAGTCATGATCCCACTCGGTAGTATGGAACATGGTGCCTTTGAACTTATCGATACCGGGTATATCTGGGCGCTTGGGCGTGTTGAATAATCCGCTCGCGCTGATGATAGCGGAACTTTTAATTCGCTCTACAGAGCCATCGCTCAGTTCAAGATCAATTTGCCACTTCTGAAGCTCTTCATCCCAGGTTGCTGCGGCCAGCTTTGTATTGAATGAGATTCGGTCACGTAATCCATACTCGTCAACAATGTAGTTGGCGTACTCTCTCAGCTCATCGCGCGGAGCGTAATAGCTTTTCCATGGGTAATTCTTTTCAAACTTGTATTGATAGAGAAATGTCGACACGTCGACACGTGCTTCAGGGTAGTTGTTGATCAGCCAGGTTCCACCTAAGTCCTCGTGACGTTCAACAATTCTGTTCTTGATGCCAAGTCTGTCCAAAGCGATGGCGGCAGAGATACCACTGAACCCTGATCCAACTATCGTCACCTCAAAATCATCTAAGACATCTGCCGTCGGTTTGTTGGTCCATTGAGTATCACGAGGGAACTCTTCAAAAGCTAATTCTTCGTAGCCGTAATCTAACTCAACTTGGTTGGGTTTTTGCCCGTTGTACAGTTCAATTAATTTGGCTACTTCCTGACGGGTTGGATCAGCGACCGGCTCAGCGCCGCTGAGCAAATATTCAACCGCCTTATCTTTGATTTCTTGATGGAACTCCTTAGGAACACTGTGCACCATAAGTGCGCCACCACGGATCGGCCATTCCATGGTGTCCATCGCCGCCAAACTTGGGTCTTTAGTTTGATGATAAAGAGCAATTCGTAAAGCGCTAATATTGGCTTCATTGACTGCTTGCCTCACAAACTTCTCATCGGGCTGATGAGAACTCGATTTAGCCGCCACAGATTCCGATGTGTTTGTCGCCATAATATAAAGCTCTAGAAACTAATCTTTGGTTTATTTTTTATATACAACAAAATTGTACGATATAAAGAACTATGGTTTCAATGCATAAATACTAATTAGCAAGAGGCTTTAGGCTTGTTAATGACGTTGACTAACGCTTAGAGACGATTTCAGCGTCTGCGTGGCTTTATTGCGACGAAGCAATTGCGTTATCGCGAGTATCCAGACTATGAAAATCGATGACTCGAGAGATAAAAATGAGGAGTCAATACTCGCCTATTCTGGTTCTAGCCTGGCCGATGTCACAACCAATCGCTACCCTCAATTGCCCCTGATTAGATCGGCGAAATAGTTTCGAGCGTCAACATTGTTCTAATGTTCGCGTGTCGGTGCGTGCATTATATGATACATAAATGTAACATATAAATGAGCAAGCAAATCGAACCGGAGATTATTTTGACCCAAACCAATTACTTTCTTAAACGAATTCTCTTTCTAGGAGTTCTGTTGATCGGCCTTGTTGGCACTGCCAGCGCTCTTGATACCGTCAGAGCCCTTGGTGGAGATGCTAACAAAGCCAAGCTTCCAACGATTTCAAGTAGCGACTTCAATGCCGCAGCAACCATGCTCTATGAATGGTGGGGTCTGTTCGAAGCACCGGATTCGAGTGCAGTTTTACCTCGTTTCAACGAAATATTCAGAGAGGACGTGCATTTAAAAATTGGCGATCAAGAAATCAATGGCCGTGATCAATTAAAGACTATCTTTGCTGCTTTACCACCACGGCAACTGTCTCATCATGATGTTGAGATCACAGTAAATGCACCCAACGAAAACACCCTTTTAATCGAAGCAGATTTTCTCTACCAAGCCAAACCCGAAGGCGAGAAAACAACCACTGGCGTAACCCATTACGCGCACACCTTAGAACGTCAAAGTGACGGCTCACTTCTATTTGCAAAGCTGACCGGCCACGTAGTCGAACCCAAGGAAGATCGGGAGTTCACATCCAGTTACGTTGAAAATCGCGCGCGCGCCTCTCTTAGCAAATACCTTGCGGTTACCGACGTATTAAACAGTGATTATGCAGATCTCAATGCAATCATGAGTGGAAACACCGAAATCACGGGCATGTTTGACCCCAACAAGATCACTTTTAATGAACGCAATGACGGTGTCCTCAAAGGTCGCGCCGAAATCGCCAATTGGCTTTCTAATCGTCAAGTAACTTTTGAAAAAGTAGCTCATCGTATCGGCTCGATCACTGTTGAGTCGAGCGGCGATAACACCTACAAAGCAGCAGCGGAAATCATTACCAATGCTTGGCCCAAGGAAGGAGAACAAATAAGCGTGGTGGTGCCAGTCACAATCGACTTTATTGATGACGGTTCACGTTATATGCAGATAGCTAAAATAAGCCGCTAGCTACTAAGCCTTCACGTGCCACGCAAAAACGGGGAATCGCTATTCATAAGCGATTCCCCGTGTCATTCCTAGTTGGTCATTCTTTCTTTAAACGAGCCCCTTTCATAGCCTCTTTCAATGGTTATCCAGGCCACCAGCCAAAGGGTCCACTTGATCTTCACTGTCCTTGTTCTCCCACGCAGTCCAAGCTGTATCGATGAGATAGGCTTGAATTCCTCGCACTTGCTCTTCGGTCAAGATACCCTCAAACGTGGGCATGCCATTCGGTCGCAAAAGACCTTCGAGCACAATCTTATCGAAGATTTGATGCTTGCCCTCACCTAAGTTATTTAAGTTAGGTGTCATGCCCACACCTATGTTTCGATGACAAAGGGAGCACTGCCAAAAGAAGTCAGATGCGCCTTGAGCAATCATTTTTGCATCTCCAATGCGGGCCGGTGGTTTTGGTTGAGCAGGCCAATCCTTGAGTGGTGGCTTAGGTACCTCACCACCACCTAATTTAAAGGTAATCATACGGCCATAGTTGCCAGTCTTAGCCGCAGCGGTAAACTTGGGAAAGCTGAAAAATCCACCGCCACCTAGGCCAGACAAAACAACCACATATTGCTCACCGTCGATCATATAAGTGGAAGGCGAACCCATCATGCCGCTACCAGTATCGATAGCCTTCAATAACTCACCAGTTGCGTCGTCATAAACGTTCAACTCACCGGACGGCTTGGTGTGAAATACCAAACCGCCGCTGGTGGATAATACGCCGCCGCTATTGCGAAAGAAGTCCATCTCTAAATCCCAAACCACTTTGCTGTTGATTGGGTCCCATGCACGAAGAAAGGTTTTGTCCGGTGGAGCATCTGAATTGCGGATCATCTCCTTCAGCATTTCTTTGTCATAAGGCAGTTCTTTCTCAAACAAATCAACCACTGCTTCTGATAGAGGCAATGGTAATGAACCCGCAGTTATCCCATCAGGGTCATACTCAAATTTTTCTGGGTATATGGCTACTTTTAAATCGGCGCTTTCATACACGGGGATATAGACTAAGCCGCTGGTTTCACTGTAAGCCATGGCGCGCCAACCGTGTGCGCCCTTGGTACTAGGCCACATGATAGTGGGCTTAGCAGAATAATCCGCATGCTCGGTCAACACCGGTTTACCGGTCTCCAAATCAACGTGAGTTGCCCAATTGACTGGTGCAAAGTTATCAGCTGACAACAACTCGCCAGTCTCACGATCAAGGATGTAGAAGAATCCATTCTTGGGTGCTTGCATCAATACCTTGCGAACTTTACCGTCTATTTCTAGATCGTTCAAAATCATATTTTGCGTAGCGGTAAAATCCCACTGATCGCCGGGCGTGGTTTGGTAGTGCCAAATTAATCGCCCATTATCAGGATTAATTGCCAATATGGAACTGACATAAAGATTATCGCCGCCGGAAGGGCTGCGGTATTTGATAGGGTAAACTGCGGAATTGCCGGTGCCCACATAAAGCAAATTAAGCTCTGGGTCGTAGGCCATGGCATCCCAAACCGTGCCTCCAAGGCCTGCTTCCCACATACTATTTGGGTCCCAGGTTTTCGCTGCTTCGACCAACTCCGGGTGCTCATAGGGTTTTTCAGGCGTGCCGGGAACAACATAGAAACGCCACGCTTGCTCACCGGTTTTTAAATCGTATGCAGTGAAATAGCCGCGCGCATTGAACTCAGCACCACCAAAACCAATCACCACCACATTACCGGCAACTCGAGGTGCGCCAGTCGATGCTTTGCGGCCTGGCTCACCCTCAAACGTATCCACTTGCCACAAAACTTTGCCGCTAGCTTGATCTAAGGCATATAAAACACCATCCAGTGCTGCGACATAAACCATTCCACCCCAAACTGCCACGCCTCGATTCACCACATCACAACAGGCATTGCGTGCAAATTGCCCATCAACCTCCGGCTTAAACTTCCAAACTTCTTTGCCGGTTTTACCATCAACGGCATACACCACGCCCCACGGGCCACTGGCGTAAATCACACCATCTACAATCACTGGCGTTGCCTCAACTCCTCGGGTACTGTAGAGATCGTAGTCCCAAGCAAAGCCGAGCTGATCGATATTCGATTTATTTATCTGATCAAGCGATGAATGATGTGTTTCACTGAATCGGCCGCCGGTAGTGAACCACTGATCTTTTAACTGTTCAGCCGCAATCATTCCATCGCGCCCAGAAAGCCCGGCTAGCGTACTGCTTTCTTTGATGGGGCTTGCTTGCGCGCTCGCTGGCTCTTTAGATTCCTTAACCTCTGTAGGCTCAACCTTTACTGAGACTGACTCGCCGGAGCATGCAGCTAATAAAATCAACGCTACGAAGAAGACACTAGAGCGCTGAATTTGCTTAATGAAGTTACCGATGTCTGTCATGGTCTATTACTCTCGGTGAATATGAAATTGATGCTATTGCTTAATTGAATTTCATTTTATTGCAGCAATAAGCATTTCTTTTATATGAAACATATTCATTCTATATAGAAAAGCTATTAGTCGCAACTTGCTGAGCGAGAGAGTGGCCTCAAAGACCTTTTGACTCAATCATTGTCAGCAAGCACTGCCACCATCCACTTGGAAACACTCACCGGTGCCAAAACCAAGTTCATCACTGGCTAGAAACAAGGCCGTGGGCGCAACCTCCTCAGGAGGAGCAGTGCGCCGTAGTAGAATTGAACCAGCCAGACGACAAGTTTGCAATTGCAAACGGCTTAAGACTTGCCTACCAAGAATTTGGCAATTCACAGGACGATGCGGTAATACTCATTCCTCGCTTGGCGACCCAGCTTATTGCTTGGCCGTTAGAGTTTTGCCTTGGCCTCGCAGATTCCGGCTACCGTGTGATTCGCTTCGACCAACGCGATACTGGCCTTTCACAAAAACTGGATAATTTGAAAACGCCTAATCCATTACTCTATATTTGGCGCTCACAAATGCTGATTCCACAGCGAACGCCTTATAAGTTGATGGACATGACGCAGGACCTGATCGGCATGATGGACTATTTAGAAATCGAGTCTGCGCACTTAATAGGCTCGTCTATGGGCGGCATGATTGCACAACTAGCGGCAAGCAAGCACCAACACCGAGTACTTACGCTGACATCAATGATGTCAACCAGCGGCGCGCCAATGCTGCCTGGGCCTAAACCACGCATGATGCTGCATCTATTGAGACCAGGGCCATCAAATGTAGAAGGAATTATTATGCGCACCGCTAAATCTCTTAAATTGGCTAGTGGTGGTAGTAAATTTAGACAAAGTCGATCAGAGCGATTAGCAAGGGCTAGAGCAAGCTATGAAAGGTCTCACTACCCGGCTGGCGCCGCGCGACAGATGATCGCCATTGCCAACAGCGGCTCACGCGTGAGAGCATTACGCAAGATCAACTCTCCAACGTTGGTTATACATGGCTCCAAAGACCCGATGATTCCGGCTATTGCTGCTCGCTCCACAGCGAAACACATTCCCGACTCATCGCTCGCCATTGTTGATCAAATGGGCCACGACATTACTCCAGCCCTAGTACCGACTCTACTTGATTTAGTGATTCCCCACTTGAGTCGTCGTTCCATCCAAACGATTGCTCCGCAATCAAACCTTGATGCCGAAAGGCAGTACAGGCCGTGTCTTGCCTGAATAAGAGAACAAGGCATTAGCAATTGCTGGCCCTATTACCGGCGTGCTTGGCTCGCCCACACCGCTCGGTGCTTCCTGAGAATCAACAATATGCACATTAACTACCGGCATATCTTTGAAGCGCAGAACTTGATATCGATCAAAATTACCTTCGACTACCGCACCATTTTCAATATTAATTTTACTCATTAACGCGGGTGAAATCCCATAACCTATACCGCCATCCATCTGTGCACGTATGATGTCAGGGTTAACCGCGATGCCGCAATCGACTACACAAGTAACAGTATCTAAACTGTATTCACCTTGATCATCAATACTCATATCCACCACTTGGGCAACATAGGAACCAAAGGATTTGTGTAGCGCCAAGCCTTTAGCTTTGCCCTCGGGTGTTTTCTCCGCCCAACGACTTTCCTTCGCCACCCGTTCAAGCACCTCACGGTGCCGAGGATCATCGTTCAGATTATTCAATCGAAAGGTTAGTGGATCCATATTCGCAGCTGAGGCCAACATATCCATAAAGGCTTCCACAGAATGGGCGTTATGCGTTGAGCCCACACTCCGCCACCACAAGGTCGATACCGGCGACTTCATGTTGTGCACTTCCAAGCTCATATTGGGAATTTTGTACGGCAAATCATTGGCCCCCTCTACCGTAGTGAAATCAATTCCATCGCGGATTAAGAACTCTAAGCGAGTGCCGGCGATAATCTGCTGACCAACTACTCGATGTTGCCACGCAATAATTTTTCCGTGAGCGTCAATGCCTGCCCTTAGTTTGTGAAAAAACATCGGCCGGAAATAACCGCTACGCATATCATCTTCTCGGGTCCATACCAATTTTATCGGCGCATCGCCTCCATAGGCTTGCGCGACGCTGACTGCTTCAAGCACGTAGTCTGAATCTTTGCTAGCTCGACGACCAAAACTACCACCAGCTAGCAGCGTTTTTATATAAACAGATTCTGCTGGTACTCCTGTAGCCTTAGCGATTGCATTTTGATCAGTAGTTTGTGACTGGCAACCATTCCAGACTCGAACTTCATCCTTTTTTATCTGTACCACACAATTCATTGGCTCCATCGTTGCATGAGCTAGATATGGGTATTCGAACTCTGCCTCGACAATTTTTTCCGAGTTGGAAAACCCAGCTTCTATATCGCCTACAACCTTAGCTGGAATGCCTGGCTTTTCGGCAGCCTTTTTGTACTCCAACATTTGTTCGTCTGAACTCGCAGACATTGCCGCGGAAAAGTCCCACTCGACAATTAACTCCTCACGTGCTGTTTTTGCTTGCCAGAAAGAATCCGCTATCACCGCAACGCCGTTTGGAATCCGTACAACTTTATGTACGCCACTGAGCTGCAATGCTTTTGTGGCATCGAACTTCGCTACAGTAGCGCCAAAACGTGGAGGATGCGCAACCACCGCGACAAGCATTCCAGGCAGTTTAATATCTTGGGTGAATATTGCCGAGCCATCTGTTTTACCGGTATCTTTACGGCCGGTTCCTTCCTTGCCTATCAATTTAAATTCACTTGGCTCTTTTAACCGGACTTCTTCTGGAACCGCTTGCCTTGCAGCGGCGTTAGCCAGCTCACCAAATGAAGCCTTCAGCCCACTTTTAGCGTGAGTAAGTACACCATCGGAGACATCGATTTCTACCGCGGGCACGGCCCATTTTTCAGCCGCTGCCGCAACCAACAGAGCACGAGCAACTGCACCCGCTTCTCTCATCTGTTGATAAGAAGATGCGACCGCGGTACTTCCCCCCGTGCCTTGGGCACCCAAAAGTTTGTTCACATATAAGGCTTTATTTGCTGGTGCGGCCTCAACTCGAACGTCTTGCCAATTCGCGTCCAACTCTTCGGCCAGCAGCGTGGCCATACCTGTGTATGAACCCTGGCCAAACTCAACGTGCTTACTTAAAACTGTCACTGTATTGTCTAAATCTATTGACACAAACGCGTTGATTGAAGCGGTATTTTTAACCTTACCGAGCTTGGCAGTTTCCGCGGTAGTTGCTGAGGGTAAGGTCATGCCCAGAGTCAGACCGACGGCACTGCTTTGTAAAAATACTCGGCGGTTCACGGCTCGCATCAGCCCATGCTCTTTCAGCTTATCCATGCTCTGCACCTTGATTTTCTAGTTTAGTTGACGCTAATTTGATCGCCGTTTTAATCCTGCCATATGTAGCGCAACGGCAAATATTGCCATTCATCGCATTGCTAATTTCGCTCTCATCTGGAGAACTATTGTTTTCTAGTAGCGCAGTGGCTGACATGACCTGGCCAGACTGACAATACCCACATTGCGCAACAGACAGCTCGTTCCATGCTGCTTGAACTGCCTTCGCTGCTTTCGACTCAACACCCTCTATGGTCGTGATATTAGAACCAGCGATGGCCGAAATTGGTAGCACGCAAGACCGTGTTGGACGGCCATCGACGTGCACAGTGCATGCTCCGCATTGAGCGATACCGCAACCGAATTTCGTTCCGGTGAGCTCTACTCCGTCACGAATCGCCCAAAGCAGCGGAGTGTCCTCCGGCAAATCAATCTGACGATTGACGCCGTTAATAGTTAGTTTAATTGCCATTAGTCATTCCTAAAAATAAAATACTAAACACCTATTGCATTTAAGAGCATTATTGAATACCCCTACCACAATGAAATAAAAAATGCCGGTGCGAGTTCCCTCAACTCACACCGGCCAC
The DNA here is from genome assembly GCA_937973905.1 of uncultured Arenicella sp. Classification (GTDB taxonomy): domain Bacteria; phylum Pseudomonadota; class Gammaproteobacteria; order Arenicellales; family Arenicellaceae; genus Arenicella. The sequence goes on from CALJJR010000123.1 coordinate 17,268, forward strand.
GAAGATCCAGACAAACTTACTGGAGGAGAAGGACTTAAAAATCTTTTCTTATCGACACGCCGTAAGTCCGCGGCGGATTGACATAGCCGTTAAATGTGCCTGGTTGAAGCACGTCAGGGAAAGCACTTTGCAAATACTCATCGTCGGATAAATTGCGCCCCCAGATACTAAAAGCATAACCACTTTCAGTGCTCAAGCCTGCCGCCAAGTTAAGTTGACTCACTTTTCGTGAGGCAACATCTGGTGAAACATTTTGAATTACTTGAATCTCATCCTCGTACTGATAGTCGCCCCGTATGAATGCGGGCATACCGCTTATTTCGAAGTTGTATGTCGCGCCCAATGAGATACTTGTTTCGTGGATGGCTGCTGGGGTTTGACCACTCAAATCCTCGGCACCCGAGACACCTTGGCCGTTAGGAAATGAATCGAAGGTTGGGTCTAGAAGAGTTCCAGCGAGACGCAATTGCAAACTATCAATCGGGAAATAATTCAACTCGAATTCAATACCGGTCGTAGACTGTTCATCCGCATTTGAAAGCACAAACCTCGCGCCTTCAACGAATACCACGCTTTGGAAGTTTTCGATTTTTTGATCGAAGATCGCCATATTAAATGAACCGCGATCAAACTTGGTTTTCAAGCCTATTTCAAAAACCTCTGATTGCTCGGGTAGAGCGAAGCGCGTACCGGACACTAAGTTAGGCGGTGCTAAACCAGCAGCTTGGAGTCGAATCACATCAGCTGGGAAGGGCCGTGTACCGCGATCAAGATTCCAAGAAGATGCTTTAAAACCGGTTCCAACACTTGCGTACACATTAGTTGAATCAGTTAATTGATACGCCAACCTTAATGTATAAGTTAAGTCATCATCATCGGTTGTATTCGCTTCAACCGCATTTGGTAACGGCGTGAGAGGCGGTAGAAACTGCAAACCTGCCAACCCCGCAAATGGTGTGCCTGCGAGTGGTACGGCCGAGAAGATATCATCGTTTACTTCAGAAGAAACAAGCTCTTTTTCATCTTTGGTGTAGTTCAAACCAAGCGTGGCCGTGAGGTTATCGTTAATATGCCAATCGGCTTGACCAAATAATGAAACTGATTCGTTATCTAAGCTAAAACGTTCAACCGGACCACGGCCACTCTCGAAGATAGCCCCACTCGGAAGCCCAAACACGCTTTCGATAATATCAAATAAGCCAACGCCACCAACTAGAGCGCCAAAGAAGGGTCTAAACAGAGGGCCAAATTCGATTTCATTGCGACTCTCAATTGTTTCATCGAAGTAGTAGCCTCCCACCAGCCAATCAACTGCGCCGCCACCATTTGAAGCAAGACGAAATTCTTGAGATAAGGTGTCGATGTCAATGTCATTACTACCAATGCTAATCAAGTTTAGACTGGTTTGATCGGTATCGATAATGTCAAAGTTTTGGTTGTTTCGATATGCGGTAATCGAGGTAAAAGTAAAGTTGTCATAATCAACAGTTACTTGGCCTGATATTCCCATATCTTCGACCTGGCTCCGCGGGTCAATATCGGCGGTTTGACGACGTGAAAACCTATCACCCACAATAACTGGGTCGCCACCGAATAAGCCGACTAGTGGAACAGTGGGCCCAGCTTGAAGGTTGGCAACCGAACAACAGAGCTCATCGATCTCACTGTAGTCAGCGATGATGCGCACTTCAGAGCGCTCTGACGGATTAAACAACAGCTGCCCACGCAAAGCGAAGCGATCACGGTCATTAAGTTCATTGCCTGTGGTTGGGTTGTCTACATAGCCGTCACGTTGGTTAACTGATGCAGATAAATTGAATGCCGCGTTCTCTGAGAAAGAGCCTTCATACAGGCCTTTAAAGTTTAGCGCACTGTAGTTACCAAAACCGATTTCGGCAAAACCACCGCCCTCGCCCGTTGGCCTTGGCGTGACGACACTCACGACGCCCGCTGATGCGTTTTTACCGAACAAAGTACTTTGTGGTCCACCGAGAACTTCAACTCGCTCTAGTTTGGGCAAATCACCGATCGCTGCCGCTGAACGAGAGCGGTAAACCCCATCTACAAAAATCGCCACTGAAGGCTCAATCCCCAAATTATTAGTACCACCACCGAAACCACGAATTAGAAAATTGGTGGCTCGAGACGCTTGGCGTTGCTCCACACGAAGAGTCGGCACTACAGACTGAAGATCCGAAATATCTTGAATCTTCGCTTGCTCGATAGTTTCAGCTGAGGTCACAGTAACAGCGACGGGTACTTCCTGAAGAGTAGTTGCTCTTTTTGTTGCCGTTACGACAATTTCTTCGAGTAGCTGAGCTTGAACGGGAGCAACTGCCGAGAAAGCGAGTAGTGGCAGTAACAGTGAACTATATCTTCTCATCTTGCACCTTTGGATGTATTTCAAATCGGAATTATTGTTGTTATCTGCATCGAACATACCATATGAAACAAAGTAGTTCTATATAGAATACAGAACTTTTTTGACCGATATAGTAAAAGAAGAGAAATCGAGCCTTTGCCGGCGCTTGCCCGCGTGGATCTGGGGGGAAATTGGGGTGAGTGTTTTTGGCGCCAAAATGATGCGCAATCGCTATTCAAAGATAGTGATCTTGCAACAGACGTTTATACAGCTTGCCATTAGCTTGGCGCGGCAAGCGTTCGGTAAAATCGATACTACGAGGACACTTGATACTAGAGAGTTCCATTTTGCAGAACTCAATCAACTCGACTTCCATCTGATCTCCGACACCCTCGGAGTCAGCTAACTGCACAACAGCTTTCACTTGTTGTCCAAAATCTGGATGAGGAATACCAAACACGGCTGCGTCGACCACTTTAGGGTGTGACAACAGCCTATTTTCAGCTTCTTGTGGGTAAATATTCACGCCACCAGAAATTATCATATTGGCTTTTCTATCAGTTAGAAATACATAACCTTGCTCATTCACATAGCCAATATCGCCTAGTGTTCGCCAGCCCTGCGGTGACGTCACCGACTTTGTCTTAGCTTCATCATTGTGATAACGAAAGTTCCCTGTAACATCAAAATATAAAACCCCCTCCTCTCCTATCGGCACTTCCTCCCAAGTGTCTTCATTCATTGCATAGACATTGCCTACCACCGGCTTACCGATCGTGCCTGGGTATTTCAGCCACTCTTTTGAACGCACCAGCGTACCGCCGATACCCTCTGTTCCACCGTAATACTCAAATAAGATTGGCCCCAGCCATTCGATCATTTTATGTTTCACGTCCAGTGGACAAGGCGCTGCTGTATGTAAAACTATCTCTAACGATGAAAGGTCATACTTTTGCCGGACTTGTTCTGGCAACTTTAATAATCGAACAAAGTGCGTAGGCACGCAGGTCAATTGCTTGACGCCGTGTTTCTCGATCAGGCCAAGCAATTCTTCCGGGTCAAATTTATCGACCACGATACCGGTTCCACCAAAGCGCTGATTACGCATGGTATTGTTCATCGGCGCGGTGTGGTAGAGCGGTCCAGCTGCTAGTCCGACGGAATTTTCGTCAAATCCCTCGCGATGAAAAAATATCTCGCCTTGATGAACCAAGTCGATGGGGTCATTAGGAAACGGCCTTTTTACGCCTTTAGGCTTGCCCGTAGTTCCTGAGGTATACAACATTGGCATGCCGGCAACTTCGTCAGAAATCGGCGTAGATGGCTGTTGATCTCTCAATGCTTCGTAGGCTTCGAAGCCTGAAATTTCACCGCCCAATGAAACAAGGCGCACTGTGGATTTTTGCGCATCAAGCCCCTCCGCAACCTCTCTTGCCACTGCAGAAAAACGCGCCGAGGCAATAAAAACTTTAGCGCCTGAATCATGCAAAATATAGTCAATCTCAGGAGCAGTTAGATGCCAACTAACGGCGGTAAAATACAACCCTGAGCGTTGCGCTGCCCAAAGCACCTCTAAAAAACGCGCGTGGTTCTCAGCAAAGATGAGAATCACGTCTTGTGTTTTTAATCCTAAATGTCTAAACAATTGCGCGCCTTGGTTGGTGCGCGAATCCAAGTCTTTATAACTCACCACCTCGCCAGAATCAGCCATGATATACGCGGCCTTGTCAGGCGTGCGTTGTGCGTGTATTGAAGGGTGTTGACCGCGCATTATCCGTTACTCAGCGAAGACTCAGCATATTCACCTGCGTTATTAAGGAACTGTGCAATTCTCGTATTTGCCGCATGGCTCATTCTAGTGGGTAAGCCATTAAACCCATGTGGTGCGCATGGATAGACAGCTAGGTGACTGTGATTACCAGCTTGCTTCCAGCGCGCGGCCATAAACAGGCTGTCGTCCAAGAGAGGGTCATACTCTCCAATAGTAAACAAAGCCGGTGGCAAGCCGCGCAGGTTGCTTCGATACAAAGGCGAAACGCTCGAGTTCATGCGGTCTTCCGCGCTCCAACCTGGCAAAGCGATCTCATAAAACCATTCAAGATAGCTCGTCGACAGCCCCATCATTCGGTCTCCCCATAAACGCTGACTTGGTGTCATCGATAAATCGTAAATTCCGTAACTGAGATTGAGCGCCTTAACACGCGCTAGCCTGTCGCTATCACTTGCCAAACCCAAAGTCGCGCAGAGCGCAAGGTGTGAGCCTGCAGATTCTCCACCTATATATAAGGGTTGCTCTGCGTAGAAATCCATCGCCGCTTCGGCTGATGCAACAACGGTTTGGATAATACTCTCTAGGCCCGTCTCTGGCGCCAAGGGGTAATCAACAGAAACCACGGTCAGCCGGGTTTCTTGAGCCAGCGTCCACAGCAAATGGTCTTGCTCATAGATCGAGCCCATGACCCAGCCGCCACCATGAAAGTGCAAGTAGATGCCCCTGGCATCATCTATCTCAAATACTCGAACTGGAAGCGGGCCTGTTGAGGTTTGTAATTCTTGATCTCGGCCAGAATCAAGCAGAGTGGGTTTAAAGCTGCCATCGGCATTGTATAAGCGAAATTTGCGTACTTTTTGAATTTCAACGGAACCAGCAGGTGGTGCGCCGACCGCCTCTAATTGCTCATTGGCTTGCAGCTGCTCTGCGATTAGATTGCCGAGATTTGAATCGCTTGGCCAAGCCGATCGATCTTCTATTTTTTCGTACTCCATTGAATCCTCTAGTTGAGTTTATTTACGCTGCCGTTAATGCTGATTTCGCCACAAGCTTCTAACGGATACCACGTGTGCTTGATAGCAGATTGTATAATACGAAACATTATTGTACTGTATTAAATTGTCGTTGACTGAAGCTTCAGTCAAATTTTTCAACTCCAACACCTCGAGATTGGCTTGCAAACTGACCAAGAAAGTAATTCGCAGCCTCAGCTAAAGCCCGCCACGCGCTACTATGCGCTCGGATTGCTGACCATAGTTTATGCCTTTAATTTTGTTGATCGGCAGATTTTGGTGATTCTGCAAGAAGCGATAAAACAAGACCTAAACCTAATGGACTGGCAACTGGGCTTGTTAAGTGGCTTCGCCTTCGCCCTTCTTTATGTTGTTGCCGGTGTGCCAATCGCGCGCTTGGCTGACAGGGGCGTACGCCGAAACATAATTGCTTACTCGATCGTTGTTTGGAGTTCGATGACGGCAGTGTGTGGAGCAGCCGGAAACTTTTGGCAGCTGTTGCTTGCGCGTATGGGCGTAGGCATCGGTGAAGCTGGATGCAGCCCACCTGCGCATTCCATCATTACCGATTTGTTTCGGCAAAAAAGCCGCGCTACCGCCTTAGCGATTTACAACACCGGTATTTCTCTCGGCGTGTTTATTGGTTTTATGATGGGCGGCTGGATCAATGAAATCTACGGCTGGCGCTGGGCTTTTGTTCTTGCCGCGGCGCCAGGCTTGATACTCGCGTTGCTGGTTCGCTTCACATTACCTGAACCACCGCGCGGCATGTCAGAAGAGAAGCCGGTTGAGGTTTCTGAAGCGCCACCGGTTAATGAAGTAGTTAAGCTGCTTTGGAGCCGACGTTCTTTACGACATATTGCCTTGGCAGCAGGTCTGCATGCATTTGTAAACTACGGCTTGACTGGTTGGATCGCGCCTTTTTTGATTCGAGTTCATGAAATTGGCACTGGCGACCTAGCCAACTGGCTGGCGCCGATTGTCGCCATTCCTTCAGCATTGGGCGCCTTAGTTGGCGGCTATCTTTGCGACAAATATGGCAAGCGAGATGTTAAATGGTATGTATTTATCCCAGCTATTTGCACCCTCATCGCACTACCGATCCAGTTCGTCTTTTATTACCAGACTGATTTCAGAGTTGGGCTGCTAATTTTTGCTATTCCAATATTCCTTAACGCCACCTATCTAGCACCAACGTTCGCCATGGTGCACGGGCTTGTTTCTCTCAGAATGCGCGCTGTGGCCTCCAGCATTTTATTTCTAGTAATCAATCTAATTGGTCTTGGTTTAGGCCCCTTAGTAACTGGAATTCTAAGCGATATTTTTACTGCGCAGTGGGGTACCAAAGAAGGGATACGTTGGGCTCTTATGATAGTGAGCTTGGTCAATATTTGGGCAGCCGGGCACTACTTTTGGACCGCGAAAACTCTGAAAAAAGACTTAGCAGATGCACCTAAATAATAGCCACCTACAAATTCTTATGGCACTACTATGACCACCCAAGCCAAACTTGATCGCGACTCTTTATTAAATATTTTGAGCAAGGCAGACATGAATGCTTTGCGAGTAGCTTTGTATCAACAAACCGGCGACCCTGAGCTCTCCGCCATGAACGTTGAGCTCGCCGGCAGGCCAGGTAATCCTTACAAAATATTTCGAGTATCGGATTCCGACAGAGAGGTGCTGTTAGCCAAGGCCGCAGACTACCTGAGTTCGACAGCTGCTCCACTTCATATGAATCCGAGCAAAACGGAGGTGGGGCATTTGTTAGAAGTGTTTGAAGGCACTAAGTTAAATGACTCGGTGATTCAAGCCGGTTACGAAGAGCTCGCTTTTGGCGGTTTTAAACGTGCTGCCGAATGGCCATCAAAGAAATCCATTGGCAAACTTCCTGATGACTTCAAGGTACTTATTATTGGAGCAGGCTTTAGTTCTATTGTTTGTGCAATTCAACTCGATAGTCTTGGTATCGACTATCAAATAATTGAACGGCAACCCAATTTCGGTGGCACATGGTGCTGGAACACCTACCCAGACGCACGCGTCGACATTACCAGTTTTCTTTATAACTTCACCTTTGAAGTCGATTACCCATGGAATCACACCTTTGCACCAAGGGAGGAGCTGGAAGACTATATTGCCTACATGGTGGATAAATTCGATCTACGTAATCGAGCGCAATTCAATACAAAAGTCACTCATGCTCAATGGGATGAGAATCTCGCCAAATGGCATGTCGATATTGAAGACCAAGACCAACAAACAGAAACGCATAGTGCCAATATTCTACTTAGCGCCAGCGGATTATTTAGCACACCAAAACTACCAGATATTAAGGGTATCGAAAACTTCAAAGGCAAGATGTTTCATACCACCGCTTGGGACCATTCCTTCAACTATGAAAATAAACGTGTAGCCCTAATCGGCACCGGATCAACCGGCTCGCAACTACTACCGAAAGTAGCACCCGCTACACAAAGCATGACCGTGTTTCAGAGAACACCCAACTGGGTGGCACCTGTACCAGCTTATCGAGATCAAATTATCGAGGAACGAAAATGGCTACTCAAAAACATGCCGGCTTATTCTAACTGGAATCGCTACACCTTTATTTCGGCATCAATGCGCAACGAAACCTTTTTGAAGCTTGATCGCAACTGGCAGGCAAAGGGCGGCTATATCAACGAAAAGAATGATTTGTTGCGCGACATGCTGACGAAAATGATCCAGCATAAGATGGCGCCGAAGCCGGAGCTGATAGATAAATTGATTCCAGATTTTGCGCCGCTCTCACGCCGTATTGTTATCGATAACGGCTTTTACGACGCCTTATTGCGAGACAACGTGGAAATGGTTTGCGATGGCATATCACACATAACTGAATCAGGCATCGTCGATAGCCTAGGCGTTGAACGAGAATTCGACCTAATCATTCTTGCGGCGGGCTTTGAAGTTGAAAGATACCTTTGGCCCGTCGATTATGTAGGCCGTGACGGCGCCAGTCTTGAGAAGCTTTGGTCGCATGATGGCGCACGTGCGCACATGACGATGACGCTGCCCGGCTTCCCCAATTTCTTTATGATGTATGGCCCTAATGCGGGCGTAAAATCTGGCAGCTTTCACTCAATTGTAGAGATGTTGTCAAAGTATATCTGCAATGTAATCACCTCAATGGTCGACAATAATGCGAGTTCTATAGAGGTACGCAGAGAAGCCTACACCGAGTACAACCAGACTCTTGATTTGGCAATGAAGGACTTACTTTGGGAACACGAGAACGGCGGCGGCAATAGCTATTACATCAACAAACACGGCAAGTCAGGCGTCAATATACCGTTTACCAGTACGGAGTTTTACGACTATATTCGTGAACCGGATCTGCAGCAGTTCATTTTTAAATAGATAAGCTTTCTTCCAAAAAATACAGCTAAAGCTAACTCGACTCGACCAATTGGAAGGCCTTGAGGAACTCAACCTCAATAAGTTTAATGCGAGGGAAGCCCGTACCAGGATCATCGTCGACGATCGACCATGTGTGCTTAGTCTTGGCCATCATCCGTTCGTTTTGTTGATTAAAGCCAAGCCAATCAAGCACAAATATTGCCTTACTAACTTCGCCATCTGCCTGCTTCCACTCAAAGCTCTCAAGGTCGTGACGCGCGCCTTTTACCGACGAAGCAGATCCATACAGCCATGCTTCAAGTTCAGCAAAGGAGCGCACAGCACCGTGGCCAAACTCCATAGCAAAGTCGTCGGCGACAATATCCCTAAACAACTCAGCATCTTTGCTGGGTGATTCCACCAGAGTATGCCAGCGGTGATTCACGCTCAGCAACCTGCTCGCTTCTGGTGGCATAAACTTACCGGCGATATCGGTCGTTAAAGAAGATAGCATTACGCGCTCTATTGGCGGAAGCAATGTAGGCTCAGCACCAAACTCGATACGAGCACTGGCAGCAAAAACCTCTCCAGTGACCTCATCTAGCAGATTGCATTTAGCATCGACATACGCCCCAACAATTCCGTCATTCGGAAAGGCAATCTGATTTAGATAAGAACCATCAATTCGTAGCGATGAGTTGCTGTTCAAGTAATCAACGTAATCAATCGCACTACCAGCAAGTTCCCTGCCATCCAAGCGTAAACTAAATCCCTCATCCAAAAGACCCGATAAGCCTGCCTCCGTCACTGTAGGCAAGCCGCTTAATGCAAACCATCTTTGCACCTGAGCGAGCTGTGCTTGCTCTAGATAGCTATCGTTAATTTGCTGGTCAGAATACACAGCATCAACCTAAGACTACCAACCTGTAGAACACAAGCCTTGCTTACTTTTCTTCCGAGCTAACAAAAGCCTTAATATGATCCGTAACTATTGCTGAATGCTCTAGCTGAACCAAATGCCCTGCGTTCTCAATGATCTCCACATGCAGATCATCGACATATTTCTTAATTTCTTCGAAGGTGTCTTTAACGAAAGCAGCTTCACCATCGGACCAGAGCAGCAGAGATGGCACTTCGACTCTCTCCTCTTTGCTAGGCCAGTAATCGTCTTCGGTGATTTTTTCTGCATCAGGAATATTGGCGCGATACCAATTGATACCACCTCGAATAGCCCCTTTTTCATTCCATGCTGCGAAATATCGGTCTTTAAATGCATCATCAATGGCACCTGATTCATGCAGCGTATTAAAGCCAAAGCCCCAAACGGAGGCTGCACCGTTATCAACCAAAACTTTCTCGAACTCCGCAGATTTTAAACGCGGTATGTATACTGAAGCTGCTTGCTGAGTCTCGTTCTCAGCCATCATTTTTAAGAACACGTTGTACGGTGGCGCATTGATCGCAACCAGTTTAGCGACCTGTTCGGGGTGCTTTTGCGCAACCGTCCAGGCCAGTGTTGCCCCCCAATCATGACCAACGAGTATCACTTTTTGGTCTGCAAAATTCGCTGCCATGAACGCACTGACATCAGCAACCAAATTTCTAATATCGTAGGCACTGATGTCGGCAGGTTTATCGCTACGTGGGTAGCCACGATTGTCGAGTGCAACCACTTTATTCGAATTACTAAGGGGTTCCATTACCGGTAGCCAAGTTTCGCTATCAAAGGGGAAACCATGCAAAAAGAGTATCGGCTGCCCTTCTCCTTTTTCTAGATAGTGAAAATTCAGGCCGTTCATCTCAATCACTTTTGAGGTATACCCTTGCTCCTCAAGTACAGATGGTGGAGAACTAACAACAGGTGCCACAAAGCCTAGTAGTAGAAGAGAAGAAACAAAAAGGTGTATTAAGGGTTTAGTTGATAACATGCGCATTTCTAATTTATATGAAATAAATATGTTTCGTATAATAATACACATTCATAGATTTGTGTGAGCTCATTTTCACTGGCGGGGTAGCTACTAAAGTACATGCCAAAGGCCTTTTTACTACCATCGTAAGTCGAGTTAACCCTCTACATCCATCAATTGGTCAGACCCGATTCAACAATTCATTTCTGAGCCATTGCACCTTGAGTTCCCTACGTACTCCAATTCCTTCTCTATGAGCATATCGTTTTAGAATACCTCCGAAGAAAGGGATAGCCCGTTAAATTCGGGAAAGAAGTGTTAATTTAGAAGAAAGTAACTCTAGATAAATCCGTCAATCAATACACCTACATCTTCGTCACTGGTATACAAATGAGGTGATAAGCGAATTCCATATTGTCGAGCGTCGAAGATGATTTTTTTGTCTTTTAGCGCCTGTTCAACTTTCTCAGAATCAGGGAATTTGAGCACCAAAGTTCCGCCTTTTTTATCCAGATCTAAGGGCGATGCAATACAGTCTTCAGGGAGTTTATCCATGATTTTCTGAGACAGCCGTTGGTTATGTTGGAGTAATGTTTCAACGCCGATCTTTGCAATCGTTTCTATGCTATTGCGCGCTACAACGTAGGGAATTACAGATGGGGTCCCACCCCAGAAACGAGCGGTTGAGTCTGCATAGGCGAAATTATTGATATCAAATTCGAATGGATTTTTGTGCGAAAACCAACCTACATCGATAGGGTTTAGTTCCTCGATAAGATCTTTATCTACCCAGAGAAATCCTGCTCCCGGACCACCGCATAACCATTTAATGCAAGACCCAATGACAATGTCGGCATTGAACGCTTGGAAATCGATAGGAACGATTCCAACGGATTGAGCGATATCCACAATACTCATGATTCCGCGGTCTCGACAGATTTCATTGATGCTTTGAACCGGAATTCGCTTATTAGTGTTGTAATGAACGTGAGTAATAAAGGCGCTGTGGATATCGCTCGTTAATGCTGCTTCCCACACTTCGAGTGACTGTAGGTCTTCTCCTTTTGGTATCAACCGCACTTGCAAACCTAATCGTCTCGCTTGCTGGAGCACGAAACCAGCCGAGGGAAAATCACTTTCTGTGGCCAAAATAGTATTACGCTTATTCGACTCAGGCAGGCTCTGAATCACCTTCGACAAGCCACTAGAAACATTCACCTGAGGGCAAAATTGTTCGGGGCTCGAATTTAATAAGTTGGCCAAAGCACGGTTAAAAAGCTCAATTTCGTCCAACCATACTGGCCAAATCTCTTCGCCACCCGATTGCCAATGCCTGAAGTAGTTGTCTTTCAGAAACGCGTCTGAGCTGATTGGCATCAAACCGATTGAATGTGTTAAAAAGTAGTGGCCTTGGCTTGGTTTGTGAAATGAGTTTGCGACGGGCTCTAGGGGGTTAGATTTGGCTCGAATAGTTGACATTGTAGGCTTCTTTAATTTTACAGATCGCAACTAATTTAGACTTGAACGCAGTGAACTCAGATCGGCATGACGACTGCCAATATCAGGGACATCTACGGCTGCACGCAAATCACAAAGACGTTTTAATGCCTTCAACATGACAGCCAAAGGCGGGCCACTGGCTGTTAAGTCTGTCTTCTCTGCCAAGCCTGAACTTTCAGCGGGTTGTTCGATAAATTTTTCAATCAACATGTGATGGTGTTGCAAGGCCGTATCGCCATGAGCTTCACATACTTTAATAAAGGCCGCTAAGTTTTTTTGATACCACTCTTGATCTTGCTCGCCTGCAGCTAAGCTTGCTAGAAAATGATCCATTATGCTGGTGCACCTCATACAATCTCTTAGGACTAGCTGATCTTCAGGCCGCATAAATAAAAACTTATCCACTAGTAGTTGTGAGTAATAGGCGTCATCGGCGCGACACAGACCGAGTAACAGATCGATCGTATTGATTCCAGAAAAGTCTCCCGCATTGGCCCCGCGATACTCTTTCATACCCACGCTATGTGGTTTGTAGTACGGTCGAACATTGAAAAAGAAACGTTGAGGATCAAGCTCATCGAACAACGCCTGATTGTTCTCAGTCACTTCTATCAACGACCGTCTTGCAGCGAGCAATAAGTCGTACGTCACCGGGTGAGAGATACCTAAGGGTAGGATATGACGAAGCGCTTCAGCCGCCCTTATGAAGGAGAAGACGCCGCGGGTGTTGTACTCAATAAACAACTGCTCGTCAGGCAAGTTCGTAAACGTTTTATGCTTGCCTTGAATTGCCATGTTATGGGTTTCTAAATGAGCTGAGGCGAAGCGTGGCACCACACCCAGAGAAGCCCCCAACTGCAACGAGAGAGCAGACGATGCAAATAGATATGGCCTCAGTTTCGATGAAGGTGATTGCGCAATCTCATGGCGTCGGCAAGCCGCCATAAAAAAACCAACGTTGCCCAACAGATTGAAACCTTGTTCAAACCCTTCGTCGGTATTACCTTCCTTAAGCAGCGCTGAAATAAAACCATCACCTTGCCTTATTAGCTGCTCTTTTAAATCGTCGCCAACCATCGTCACCTGGTCGGGGTCGTCTAACTCGAAATAAAGCTCCTCAAGCTCCGTGTTGATCTCTCGAAACTCATGCCGAACCCAGTGATCAAGTTTCGAGGTATTGCTTTGAGTCATATTTGCACCCGGTACTCTCCGGTTTAATGATTGTTTTGTGTTAGAAGTATGCCCTAGTGAATCGATTGCCAACTCGCGTTTCTTACCCAGCACCTTCGCCGTGTTGGTGAAGCGTTCATAGGTCAGCGTGAAACACGCTCATGTGTAGGTTAATGGGAAACGTCATCCATGTCATAACATTAATTTCGCTGAACAGATCAAACCCTGATTTCTCGACGAGCTTTCGGCTAAGGGACCAAAATGGGGTGAGAACCTATTCTCATTGCTCAATAGGCGTATTTCGTTGTATGTGAGCACGAATCTTTGCCGTAACCCTCGCATGTTCGCTCACATGCGGCCAAGTGGCCTGCGCCGGGCACTTTCAATGTGTCGAGCTGATCGCTGATTGATCGTAGTCGCTCGACTCCGGCTTGGGTCACGATTGGATCTTCACTGCCCCAGATAAATAAAGCCGGAACCGTTACCCGAGTACCGCGCCTTGGGTAGTAGTCACCATCCTCAATGTCTTCAGGGCGAGGAAGATTGGCGCGATACCAATTGATATGTGCGTTGATGCGTTTCGGATCACTGGTTGCGGTTCGAAACAGCTCGCCCTCTTCTTTCCTTAGCTTGCCTGCTTCAACTAACGGTTGGTAAGCGCCCGAGTAAATTTGCCGACTGATGCGCAGCACCAATAATAAGAATGGGGAGGCACTCTTAAAACGTTCGACATAGGCGCCGACCTTTCGATGTTCTTCGTCGGTTTGCAGTAAATCCAAAATCACACTGTGTGGAATGGCACCGGTACCGGTCACTGAGTGTAGGCGGTGTGGGTGACTCTGTGCGAAGGCGTAAGCTAAGCCAGACCCCCAATCATGCCCAACCAAATGAACCTTATCGGCGCCAAGATGATCAAGTAGCGCAATTAAGTGCTTCACCATCGGCTCCAGACGATATGCATCAACGTCTTGCGGTGCATCCGAGCGCCCCGCGCCGAGACCATCTATGGCGATTACACGATGGTCTGCTTTGAATGCATCCATTTGGCGAATATGGGAATACCAAAACGACGGAAAACCGTGCAAGAAAAGAACAATTTCACCCTCTCCTGCCTCAACGTAGTGAAGCTGAAGACCTCTATGCTCAAAGTACGCTTCCTTGTATTGCGCCGAGTTTACGTTCTGTGCGTTCGCGTAGGAAATGGCGGGATCAGTGGTCTCTCGGTCTACTGATACTGGTATCCATGTCCACGCTGCCACTACTGAAACGATTAGCAGCAGAATGACCACTAACACAAGAAGTATACGTTTTAGCATCGAGCACCTAATCCAGAGGTTTGATATTTTGCCAGCAACATGCGTAACGATTTATTAGTCAACCGAGAGATTTGAGTTGAGGTTAACATTTTTCGCGTAACCTCCCACGGTATCGGAAACAACGCAAATGAGGGATTGGAGAACCAATACGAACAAATTATCCAAAATTGCACTAAATGGCCATAAAGTGATAGTTTCGAAAGATGAATTTGCTCAGATCAAGATACGGCTCTATCTGTCGGCTTATTATGTGGCTCGATCTTTAGGTGTTTCTAGATCCAGTTTTTACAACTTGCTAAAAAATTCTTGTCAGGACGAACCCGAAGCAAATCCAGAGTAACCGATTGCTCCACCAACTAGGAGAACGCGCGACGCCCGCGCTTACCACTATGCGAAAATTTGCGCTCGAGACATATTTTTCAAAATGGGAATTCAGTGCCCAACATCATATGACCGCTTCTGATGCGCAAAGCATGACCGTGGCTGAACTGTTAACCCTTGCTGATAAACCGCAAAACAGCCTTGCTGACTTGCACTTGGGCTATACGCAAACATGGGGTGCACCCAGTCTTCGCGAAGCCATCTCTAAAACCTATGACAGGCTAAGTGCTGAGAATATCCTGTGCTTCGCGGGCGCTGAAGAGGGTGTCTACGCAGCCATGCGTGTACTGCTTGAGAAAGATGATCACGCCATTGTTGTCGTGCCAAATTATCAGGCGGCGGAGACACTGCCTCTGGAAATCTGCGATGTGACAGGCGTACGACTGAACGCCGAAGATAATTGGCAGCTAGACTTAAACGATATTCGGCAAGCGATTCGCCCCAACACAAAATTGGTTTCGGTCTGCTTCCCCAACAACCCAACCGGCAAGATCATACCTGCTGACGACTACGCAGAACTGATCGAGTTGTGTCGAGAACACGGGCTCTATCTTTTTAATGATGAAGTCTATCGGCTCGTGGAGTTAGACGAGAGCAAGCGCATTAATCAGGCCGCTGATGCCTATGAAAGAGGTCTGTCGCTCAATGTGATGTCTAAGGCCTATGGTTTACCTGGTTTGCGAGTGGGCTGGATTGCCACACAAGATAAGGATGTGCTGCAAAAACTTGAGCGCTACAAACACTATCTTTCTATCTGCAATTCAGCGCCGAGCGAACTTCTGGCCGAGATCGCTCTGGGCGTGCGCGAGAAATTGTTGCAGCGTAACCGCGACCTGATGGCCAGTAATATTAAGAAACTAGATACGTTTTTTGCCGACTATCGCGATCTCTTTGAATGGCAACACCCAGATGGCAGTTGCATTGCATTTCCAAAATTCACCGGGCGCGGTGGCGTCGAAGAATTTTGCAGCCAACTGGTTGAACAAAGCGGCGTATTATTATTACCCGCTTCGGTGTACTGGTCAGAACTGATGGACACACCAAAAGACCGATTTCGAATTGGATTTGGGCGTGCGAATATGGATGCAGGCCTAGCCGCGTTTCGAGAATTCATGCAAGAACACAGCGACAATTTGCGCGCACAGTGAGAACAATTGACTTAACAACAATATTCGGCTGATCGAGCAAAGCGCTGGCAACGAGTCAAGCAGCTCTAGAACAGTAGCGCATCCTTTTAAGGCTGTTGACTCGAGATTTCGTTTTGAAACGCCTGCGCTTGCGTATAGGGGTACCAATTAGAGTCTGCATCACCCCAAATTTCCAATGCTTGTTGCAAACGCTGCTCGGCCTCAGCCGTATTGTTTTGCTCAAACGCGGTCTGTGCCACTAGCAACAGAGTTTCTGGGTCAGCGGGGTGTCGCTGCAAATTGTCTGCGAGTATCCGATAAGCTGCAACGAAATCACCAACGGCGAAATAGGCTTTTGCCAATTCTCTAATGTTGGCGTTTATATCGAGTCTTCCTAGCGCCCTAGCTTGAAGAAGGTCTTTATCAATGATTTGTTCCGCTTTATCGATGAACTCAAGGGCCTTACCAGAATCACCCATCAGGGCATATTTTCTAGCAATTAATGGATAGAAGAACTCCACGATTGCTGACGACTCTCCGTTTTCGATTCGATTGACACTGGCGATAAACTTCTCTTCATCGAGAGGTGACGAATAGATTGTCGCCAAAATTGTGTCCAGATAGATGGTAGGAAATTGCGTTAACTTGGATTCAAGCTCGGCGCTTTTTTGTTCAACTTCGTTGGTATTGCCACTCAATGCCATCAAACGCAGGTCATAACTGTCTTGCGTCAACATCTTTTGGATCGGGCTTAAAGTCTGATCAGCAATTTTGGCGGCTTCTTGGTTGCTTGCAAGCGCTAAGCCCGGTTGCCCTAATTTCGCGTATATCTGAGTCTGAAGGTTGAGCACATCAAGGTTCTGTTGATTGCTAAGTGCTTCACTCCGAAGACTCTGCAGTTGCGATATCGCAGCTTTCGAATCACCAGATTTACTTAATACACGCGCCTTGCCAAGCTCTGCTTTGGATGGACTGTTGGGCAGAATCGCAGCTTTATCAAACACCGAGATTGATTCCTCTAGTTTGCCTTGCATCTCCTTGAGTTCCGCCAACTCAATCATGGTTAAGCCATCATCAGGCCGCTTCTGCAAATAGGTTTCCAAACTTCGTTCTGCCGCGGTGTAATCTTTTTGTCGCTGCTCAAACGTAGCCTGCAGTTTCAAATTTTCGTCATCCCATGGGCGCAACTCAGTAATCCGCTCTAGTGCTTGACCAGCGATAACCAATCCCTCCTCGCCGGGGCTGAACTGGCTCAGCTGGAATAAAGTGCGCCAGGTGGGATAATATCGCGGTTCTATTTCAGAGTGCATTTTCAAGACTTTGATGGCTTTGGAAAAGTCACCTGAAAACACATAGGACTGAGCTTTGGTGGTGTACTTGGAAGCGCTGGTAAGACGGTATGATTTATTAAGTGCCAAGCGGTTATTGCTTAAGGCCTGGTCTTGATTGCCACTTAAAAAATAAAAGATAGAAAGTGAAGCAGCGGCCTCGGCAAAGTCAGGATCTTGTTCCAGTGCCGCTTCTAAGAATTGAACGCCTGCTGGGTAATCGTTGGCTTGTGCCACCGCCAGCTTTGCTTGAATGTATTTCTCTAAGGCTAGCTCAGAGTCGGTAAAATGTTCCGCAACCGTGAGATTTTGATGTTGCGGCGCTGGCTCAATGTTGAGCGCGCTTTGAATCTGATCTGATGCGTGGTCTGCAAGCACAAACAAAGCACTGTCTCGTACCGTAAATTCACTGACGGTTTCACCGCTGCTGCGCTTTACGATCGCGATATCTAGTGCAAATTGATCCCCTTGTCGCTCTAAGGAACCGAAGAAGAAGTGATCGGCACCAATTAAATTTGCTATCTCGAACTGGAGAGACCGAGAAGAGGAGATCAAATTGTCGTCGCCCCGTTGCAACAACGAAGCTCTTGCTCTATCCGAATCCAAGGGGTCACGAGTGCCAATGGCCGGAGAAACATGGCGCAGGTCTTTATTGATCGCCTGTGTCAGTCCATAGCTCGCCCAATCTAAGGAAGAATCACCGGTTTTATTTTCAATAAAGAAACCGAACAGGAATTGGTAATGATCTTGATTCGCCACCACCACCTGTTGGATTTGGCCGGTTTCATCCTCTATTTCAGCGATGCGAGTTGCTGCTTCTACTTGGCCAAGATTTGGGAACCCCATGACAACAACCGTTGCTGCGACGAGCAAATTAAGCGGTACAAAGAATTTTTCTAAACGGGTCCAGCGCTGCTTACCTGCCTCGCCATGGTTGTATACCAACAATAAAAACGCCGGCAGCATCATCAAGCTGATTAAAAACAAATAGGAGGTAAACGCCGGCGAGAAAGCAAAGCGTTCCGCTGCCCATTCGCCGAGCTCGATCAGCAACCATGTTCCAGCAATATAAGCAGCCAGATACTGAGGAATTCTGCGCTTGAGAGCACGTGCAAAAAAGCCTTCGTTGTTATTCATGGGGCGATTAGGAAAACTGCGATAGATAGATAGAAACTTGCAGTCATTGTAGCAAGCTTCAATACAGATCACCTGTTTTCGGCTCCGATCTCCGAACGACTGTAGCCGAGCGTTCTACCGTTGCAGACTGTTGGACCCAGCCCCTCTAAACGCCTTCCTAAACAAGCAGGGCTACCTTCTATCGGTTAGGTTTCTCTCTCACTGTGACGCTCTTTAAGGTAACTTGCGACCCGGTGCTGATGATTTCAGGTATCGCCACCCACTCACGACCCGCTAGCATGAACCCGGGCTGTGACTCAGACTCTAATACTCCGTCACAACTATTTGCCGTAGTAGACCCTGAAGCGACCGTACCACTGCCCTGCAGTGCAGCTCTATATCTGTAGCGAAATGGATTGGCTCCCGCATCTACCGTCCAGAAAAATTGGAACTGTAATCTATTTGCACCTGCGGGTAGAGGGTCAGTGTCTTTCAAGAGTTCCGGGCCAACTTCAAGCACAAATGGCAATTCACCAGTTATCAGCCCTCCGGAGGGGGGAGGGCACGAAATAGTCGCATCATTAACGTCAAAATTGAGACTGGTATTTGCATAACAATCGATCCCTATGGCTTCATCTTCTCCGCCATCACAGTTCTCATCAAACAGTGCATTGGAACTGCATTGCTCGAATGAGGTTGCGTTTTCTGGACACTGCACGTTGTCAAGAATGGTTCTAAGTGGCCCATCAGTGGTGGCTCCACTACTTCGATAAAACCCACCAGCGTAACCAATGGCGCGACATGAGAAATTGGCAATATCTCGTTGTTGTTCTGCATTACCTTCTATCAAATCGTCACAGACTTTGCCCCAGATACTTTTACCATCTGGCGTTTTATCCGGCGTCCACTCCAGCCGACCAAAACTTGGGCCAGGAAGGCGCGGATTTGCTACTGAGTTACCAGCAGAATCTAGGTCTTGGTGTGGCACAATTCGATATTGCGGTAGGGGCGTATCCTCCCCAGCAAGAGGTATCACCACTACTTTATTTTGTGCTTCGACCTTGGCTGCAAGCGCCAGAGCGATAAATAAGGAAGCGAAGAATGGTAAACAGTAATTGCTTTTCATGGTTCTGAACCAGATCTTGAGGCATAACAGCCTCATCATAGGAATGAAGGAATCTAACCACCGATCGAGGCCCACTACTACGGCAAAACCGGCATCTGACGCGTCAGTGCTAGTATTTGACTTGTTTGTGCTACTAAACAAAAAACGAAACACATGTCTAGCAAAACCGCTTAACTGGACACATCGACATGCATTAGTAAATTTACCGGCTTCTTAGCTCAAAAAAGGTGCGGTATGATTTGTTGGCTAACCACGCTCCTGTCTCAAACCCTTGCGCATTCCATTTCTCTCGATTTCGTTGCTTGTTTTTGTGTGCCTAGGCATTTCACCTAGCGCCGCTCACGCAAGCAAGTGCATGCAAGTCAATGGTGAGATGCAACGCGTCAATGTTCTGCCCTATGTACAACACTTCGCAGATCTGGATGATTCCATCGCAATCCCAATTGATGTGCAGCAAACTTCTTTAAACAAGCTGTTTTCCGAAACGACATTTAGGCAAGTAAAGCCTGAAGGCGAGCAGTATGTACTTGGCGAAGCTCAAACCAATCATTGGTTGCGGTTTTGTTTACAAAATACATCGACGCAAATACAGGATTTGGTGTTGGTGACCACACCACCGATCGTCAACCAGATCGATTTTTACCCGCAAAAGCCGGGCGCAAAATCGTTTCAAACCGGTTACGGAAAACCGTTTAACAGCCGCGACCTTCACAGCCCAGAGTTTCACTTTGCCGTTGAACTAGAGCCTGGGGAAACACAGGATTACTACTTTAGAATTCGAAGCTTTGCCCACGCGTACATAACACTAGAGCTCTGGGACAAAACTAACTACGGCATCGTGAAAGATCACACAGAAGTTCTTGATGGTGTGATTGCCGGAGTTTTGCTGGGCTTGATTTTGTACAATTTGTTGGTGTTTGCATCGGTGCGTCATGCAACATCTTTTTGGTACATTGCTTGGGCGAGCTGTACCTTAGGAATTTTGGCCTTGTTCGACGGCCGGGTCTTGCAATACGTATTTCCTAACGCTCCAAATATCGTCGCCCTTCTCACCACAATCTGGTATCCATTGGCGGTCACCGTATCGGCTTGGTTTGCGCGTGAGTTTATCCAACTTAAAAATTACCCACGCTTAGATACAATCGCCAAGGCATTAATCAGCCTTTCTATCTTGGGCCTATTGATCATCTATCCTGCCGATAAATCTCAGTACCTATTGGCCTGCGCAATTTATATGCTCGCAGTGATCGTGTACTTTGGGCTGATCACACCGATCTATAGCGCGTTAAAGGACAACTCTGCGCAGGCCAAATACTTACTCGGTGCGCAGCTGCCATTGATGATTTGTTTTATCGATCGAAGCTTGCTGAATCTCGGCGTTAGCAACCAACACTTCATTCCTTATACCCCAAAGGTTGGCCTCGTGACTGAGATGGTGTTACTCGGCTTTTTTGTCGGTCGATCAATTAATCGCGAGAAAGAAGAAGCGCAACAGTTGGCTATGAAGCAGCTTGAGATTTCCAATCAGCTAAAGAGCAACTACAACGAGCAGCTTGAAAGCGAGATTGAAAAAAATACCGCAGAAATACGGGCTATGAATGTCGATCTTGAAAAACAAGCTAAAAAATTGATCGAACTGGACAAAGTAAAATCAGATTTTTTTGCTAACGTCAGCCATGAGCTAAGAACACCTCTGACGCTAATACAAGGGCCATTAAACCAGCTTGGAGAGCAAACATCTTTACAACAGAAAGGGCTTGTCGAAGGCGCTCTCCGTCACTCTAAGAACTTACAAAAGATGATTGATCAATTGCTCACCTTGAGCAAATTCGACAATAAATCCTTACAGTTGCGTGCGGCAAAAAATGACATTGTTAGCCTTGTTAGAAATTTCACGGCGCAATTCGACAGCTTGGCCCTAGAGCATAAAATAGCGCTGATTTTCAAATCTGACCATAACTCTCTGCCCGCTTACGTAGACGCTGACAAAGTACAAATCATCATCAACAACTTATTGAAGAATGCGATTAAATTTACACCCGCAGGAGGCACCATCAAGGTGGAGGTCAGCGCAGACCTCAGCAACGATGCTCTGCAAGAACAGGACTACGCCGATGATAAATACTTAGTGGTTACGGTGTCCGACACGGGGCACGGAGTAGCACAAGATGAACTCCCTTATATTTTTGATCGCTTTTATCAAGCTAGAGGGGCCGACCGAGACATCACTGGAACTGGCATCGGCCTAGCCCTGGTTAAGGAACTTGTGACCCTGCATGCGGGTGAGATAAGTGTTGAAAGTCGAACTGCCAACATCAGCGACAGCGATGAACACGCTTCAGGCACCACTTTTTGCGTTTCGTTGCCGTTAGGAAAGGCTCACCTCACGCCGGCCGAGCTCGATCTTTCATCGGTAACGATCCATGAATTTGAGACCAAAGATTTATCGCGAAGAAGTAATCAGCTACCAACGGCTGAAGAGAAGAGAACGCGAAATCAAACCGTCTTAATTGTTGACGACAATGCCGATATGCGAAGCCATTTGCGAGACCTATTAGAAGAAGACTATCAAGTCGTTGAAGCAGCAAATGGCCTTGAGGGAGAACGTCAGGCTGTAGCGACTAATCCCGACCTAATTGTTACTGATCTTATGATGCCAAAACGCAATGGTCTTGAATTCGTGGCCTGCGTAAAAAAACAAGCTGCCTTAGCTCACATCCCGGTGATCATGCTAACTGCCAAAGCCGGTCAGGATGATCGAGTGAAAGGTTTGTTGGCGGCGGTGGATGATTATTTAGCTAAACCCTTTCATGCCCTTGAGCTCAAATTGAAAATCCGCAATCTGATTCTGAAGAGAACGCAGTTCGAGGCTTTTTATGCCGCTCAAGATTCGCAATCGACTGCGACCGAATCCGACCTCAACATCGAACATCATTTGATGCAAACACTTAAGAGCGCGGTTCTCAAACACCTGACTGAAGCGGAGTTTGGCGTCCCAGAACTCGCCGACGCGGTGCATATGAGCCCATCCACCTTACGCCGAAAGCTTGGTGAGATATCAAATTTTACGCCATCCGAGTTTATTCGACACTGCCGCTTAGACCGCGCCAAACAGTTGGCTGAACGCGGTGAGATGCGCACCATTGCACAACTTGCCCATTCAGTCGGATTTAACCATCCGGGGTATTTTTCCAAACTTTACCAACAGGCATTTAATCAAGACCCTCTCGCGCAAGTTCAGGCACTCAACGTAGCTAAATAGCTTGTCAGCTGACTCATGCCTGCACCCCAGCCACCTTGATGATCAGCTCGAGTTGCCTCGAAAGCCTCAATCTCTTCAACAGTCGGATCCTGAGGCTGCCAGTAAAATGTTAGCTTGGTCTTAGCATCAGAGAGCGCTTCAAACTCCAAAGTCGCCAACATATGTTGCGGCCAGTTTGGAATATGCCCTGGGTCAAGAATATCGCCGTTCTCATTCGACATATATTGTAAAAACACCAGTCTGTGTGGGGCACTTACTTCAACATAATTCGTCAATAACCACATCTCACGGCCATTAGGCATGGTCACTTTATGCAAAGACTCACCGCCTGCTTCAATAACAGCAGACACGTACTCACAGGTGCAACCAGGCATCGGAAACATCCAATTGCTGAGATGCTCAACTTTGGTCCATGCGTCGAAAACTAAGTTACGGGGCGCGTCAAACTCGCGAGTGATAACAGAGGGTTCTACGTCAGTGTTTGTCATTATTCATGCCTAATCGCAGTTCTTGTAGGTAGGTATCGAGTTGATCTAAGCTGCCACCCCAATATTTTTCGAATTGATGTATCCATTCCTGAATCGGTTTTAGTTCGCGTGGCTGGACTCGATAAAAGCGAAAACGCCCGGCTCTACGCTCCGAGACCAAATCAACCTGCCGCAGCACAGCCAAATGTTTGGATACAGCGGGCTGAGACCAACTCAGTTCGGCAACCAATTCGTTTACTGTCATCTCTTTCTGAATGAGCTGTTCGATGATGATGCGCCTTTTGGGTTCACCAATGGCACTGAAAACATCGTAGCTTGCTTTGGTTCTCGGCATAACTATATATTCTTATATAGGAATATATAAGAATATAATAGCCAGGCACAAAAAGAAAGCTCACAAACGTCCGCCATTCGCTTCAAATCCTCATTTTATCAGCCTAGTATGAGTAGTGAACCACTGTCCGCGATGAGACGTACACTCGATGCCTCCACTCAAGCCATTTGAAAAAAGCTGTCTCGCCATCGTCATAGGCCAAATGTTTACTGCCCCCATTGCGCAAAGCGCGGTAATCACCCTCGGCCCGATGTGCGATTTGAACCAAGCCATTCAGAGTGCCAACCTGGATTCCAAGTACGCGGCGATGTACTGCCAAGCCTCCTTCACTCCGGGGGGCCACGATACTATTGTGTTGACACCGAGTTCTGTGCTCAGCATATCAACGGGTTTTGCCAACTCGAGTAACAACACTTTTACCGGCACACCATTTGTCACCAGCGCAATCACCATTGAAGGCGGTGGCGCGACCATTCAGCGCCAATCAAGCGCCCCATTTCGCCTGCTCGCCGTAACTGGTTCCGGCAATCTGACACTCAATGATTTAACGCTTAGCGGCGGCAGCTTGACCAATCAAGGCAGTGGAGGTGCTGTCTATGTGGCTGCTAATGCCAAGCTGACCATGAACAATGTAACCGTCTCAGGCAATACGGTCAGCGCAAACAATGGGGGTGGGTTGTACGCTCGCGGTGGTCAGATTGATATTCGTAACTCAGTGGTAACCCAGAACCAAGCTCTCAAAGGCGGCGGCATCGATTTAGATTCTTTCGCCAGTCTGAGTGTTCAAAACAGTGAAATACGCTCGAATTTAGCGTTCGAGGGTGGTGGTGGCATATTTCTAGCCCCGAACGCCACCGCCAGCCTAATCAACGCGGATGTCACAACTAACACAGGGCTTATGCGCGGCGGTGGAATTTACGCAGGGGCCGATTCGAGCTTATCGCTGCGCAGGAGCAGCGTTTTTGCAAATAGAACTCGAGACACATTTGCAGTTAACCCAGGTAATACGATTGCCGCGGCATTGGGAGGCGCACTTTTTTCAGAAGGCGCCAAAATGACCATTGCAGACACCAAGTTTCAGGCGAATTACGCCACTTCTCAAGGAGGAGGAATCTTCCAAAGGAACGGAGAATCAACCATCTCCGATTGTTACTTTTACGAAAATAATGCGATCGGTGGTGAGGGTGGCGCCATCGCTGCGCGGTCAGCCGATATCGACATCAAAAGATCAACCTTCTTTAGAAACGGAGCTGGCGCGAACGCCGGCGCCATCAGCGTCGCCTTTAACGGTGGAACGGTCGGCGTTTACAACTCCACCTTTAGTTTTAATAACGCTGAGTTCGGTTCGGTCTTCTCATCAAGGTTCAATGGTCAATTAAGGGTCACTAACAGCACCTTGAGCTTCAACTCTCAAACAGAAAATGGAGCTGTTTATTTGCGCGGCGCGAGCATATTGATACGAAACAGTATCGTTGCAGGCAATACCAGCACGGTCTCTAACGCGCTACCCGCGCACGAACTTTATGTAAGCACAAGCAATCCATCCATCACGCCACTAAATTCGTTGGTACTACAAAGTAATGTGCTTGGCCAAGTAGCCAACACCTCTGCCGCCTCGTTCATTGGTACAACAATTGGAAACAGTAACATCACGGCCACGAGCGATGGAAATTCGCCAACAGCGCTTTCTTCAATAGTCAGCCAATTCCTGAGTTATAACGGTGGCGCCACCCCAACTCACGCGTTAGTTGCAAACAGCCCAGCCATAGACGCGGGCAATCAAAACGTCTGCAATATTTCAGCACTGGCTAAGAAGGATCAACGCGGCTTTTTTCATTTAGGCATCTGCGACATCGGCGCTTTTGAGTTTGGTGGTTTAGAGAGCTTACCGTTTGACCCCGCGGGTACTATACCCAGCGTGAACCTGTTGCTCTTGGATGAAGATGAGTAGATTCAACCTAAAGTGTCTGGGTTTAATTCACTAAACTAACTGCATACGTAGCTCGATTAATCTTCGTCAAACAAGGTTTGAAATATCGGTGAAATATCGATAGGTG
>CALJJR010000124.1 GCA_937973905.1 uncultured Arenicella sp.
ACCTTTAATCTTAGCGATGTCTAATCCTGATCCGGAAGTGCACCCCGAATTAGTAGCTAAACATCGCCCTGATGCAGTCATGGCGACCGGCCGTTCTGACTTCCCCAATCAGGTAAATAACGTTTTGTGTTTTCCGTTTCTGTTTCGTGGCGCTCTCGACGTTGGCGCCACAAGTATTACGGATGAAATGAAGATTGCGTGTGTGCACGCATTAGCGGATCTGGCGCACTCAGAGAGCAACGAAAAAGTAGCCAGTTATTACCAGAACGAATCAATGCGTTTCGGTCGTGATTATATTTTGCCGAAACCATTCGACCCTCGCTTGATCACGCAAATCGCCCCCGCGGTAGCGCAAGCGGCGATTGATTCTGGCGTTGCCACGCGGCCGTTTAATGACATCGCAAGCTACCGCAAAAGCTTAGAACCCTTGGTGTATCGAACCGGTAACGTAATGCGGCCGATTTTTGAAAAGGCCCAGAACATTGCCCATAAAGTTGTTTACACAGACGGAGAAAACGAGCGTGTATTGCGCGCGATTCAGGATGTCGTCGATCAACACTACGCGCGGCCCGTCTTGATCGGTGACGCAGAGATAATCCAACAACGGTGCCAAGAACTAAGTCTCAGAATTCAACGTGGCCGCGACTATGAAGTAGTCGCACCCAGCAGCGACCAAACTAACGACCGAATTGGTCAAGCTTGCCAGATGGTACGCGACAATTTAGCCCATGCCATCCTCACAGGGCCTGCAGTAAAACTGCATAAGCAGATAGAGGCCATCCAGAGTTGCAGTGGCGCTGCCAATGACAATGGCGTAGTGGCGGTCATGCATCTCTTGCTCTTGGATAATGGCTCGTATTTCATCGCCGATACCAGCATTCATGCCGACCCTACCGCCGAGCAACTTGCCGACATTACCATTCTCGCCGCCAAGGAAGTGACACGCTTTGGAATGACGCCCCGTGTCGCCCTGCTCTCTCACTCCAACTTTGGCAGCCACAAAACCACGCAAGCTGAGAAAATGGCGGCCACCAAAGTAATACTGGAGCAGCGAGCACCCGATTTAGAGGTGGATGGTGAAATGAAAGGTGGTATGGCTCTTAACCCCACCGTTCGCGAAAAGTCAGGTAAGAGTTCGCTAAGCGGCAATGCCAACCTGTTGATTATGCCCAATCTGGATGCCGCTAACATTACTTATACGGTCTTGAAATCGCTCGCAAACGGCATATCTGTCGGGCCAATCGTGTTAGGCACGAATCTTCCGATTCACGCGATTACCAAAACTACGACTCCACGAGGCATCGTAAATTTAACCAGCCTTGTTACTGCCAGCGTGGAGTAAATAGAGACCATAAATATATTTACATTTGTTTTATGAATAACTATTATTCGCAACCGAAATAAACCAGCAATCAAGCAGACTTGAGAGCCATGTTGAACGCTTTTTAAGGCTGTAAACCGACTTAAGTCAAGCAAAAGTTAAGCACACTATGAGTACAACACTGCCAGCGCAACAAACCGATATCGATGCCCAGGAAACGCAGGAATGGATCGATGCACTCAATAGCGTTATAGAGGCGGATGGGGCAGAGCGAGCCCGCTTTCTGTTGCGTGAGTTAGCTAACGCGGCACGTGAAGCCGGCGCACAACTGCCCTACGGTCTAAACACACCCTATATAAACACGATACCGGTCGAAAAACAGACCGCACTGATCGGTGATCGCCAAATCGAATTTAAAATCCGCTCAATGATTCGTTGGAACGCCGCCGTCATGGTGCTGCGAGCCAATAAAATCAGCACTGAGTACGGTGGCCATATCGCCAGCTATGCATCGGCAGCCGTGCTGTACGAGATTGGATTCAATCACTTCTGGCGTGCGCGTAGCGCTGAGCACGGCGGTGACATGATCTACTATCAAGGTCATTCCGCGCCCGGCATGTACGCTCGAGCTTTCATGGAGGGGCGGCTTAGCGAAGAACAACTCGACAACTTTCGCCAAGAAGTGAACGGTGGCGGCCTGTCGTCCTACCCGCACCCATGGTTAATGCCGGATTTTTGGCAGTTCCCTACTGTTTCCATGGGTCTTGGCCCGATTATGGCGATTTACCAAGCTCGCTTTCAGCGTTACCTAGAAAGCCGCGAAATGATTCCAACTGAAAACCGTAAGGTTTGGGCATTTTTGGGTGACGGCGAAATGGACGAGCCTGAGTCTCGCGGCGCTCTCGGTCTGGCTGGCAGAGAGAAGCTCGATAATCTCATTTTTGTGATCAACTGCAATCTGCAGCGCTTAGATGGGCCGGTGCGAGGCAACGGAAAGATCATTCAAGAATTGGAGTCAGAGTTCCGCGGTGCCGGCTGGAATGTCATCAAAGTTATTTGGGGCTCGCAGTGGGATCTTCTATTAGAAAAGGACCACGATGGTCTGCTGCAAAAACGCATGCAGGAAGCGGTCGATGGTGAATATCAGGCATTCAAGGCCAAAGGTGGCGCTTATACACGCGAACACTTTTGGAATACTCCTGAGCTTAAAGCCATGGTCGCGCATATGAGCGATGAAGACCTGGATTTGATGACGCGTGGTGGCCACGATACTGACAAGGTATACGCTGCCTATCGGGCGGCCGTTAAGCACAGCGGTCAACCCACGGTCATTCTCGCCAAGACCATCAAAGGAATCGGTATGGGCGAATCCGGCCAGGGTTTAAACACGTCTCACCAACAAAAGAAGATGGACCTAGAATCGTTGCGAGTATTTCGCAATCGCTTCAAGATTCCTGTTTCCGACGAGCAACTGGAGTCATTGGACTACATTCACCCAGACCCCGAGTCGCCAGAAATCAAATACTTGCACTCACGACGCCAGCATCTGGGTGGCTACTTACCGGCGCGACCGAATTCATCAAATCCGCTTGAAGTGCCAGAACTCAAAGCGTTTGAGAAACAACTCGAAGATACCGGCGAACGCGAAGTATCTACCACGATGGTATTCGTGCGTATTTTATCGAACCTAATTCGCGATAAAAATCTCAAAAACAATATTGTGCCTATCGTACCCGACGAAGCCCGAACATTTGGCATGGAAGGTTTGTTCCGACAGCTCGGCATTTATGCCAGCACCGGACAAATGTACGAACCTGAAGATTCCGATCAGTTGATGTATTACCGCGAAGATCAGAAAGGTCAGGTTCTCGAAGAAGGCATCAATGAAGCAGGCGCCATGTCTTCGTGGATTGCTGCGGCGACTTCCTACTCCACTAATGAAACGCCGATGATTCCGTTCTACATCTATTATTCAATGTTTGGCTTTCAACGGATTGGTGATTTAGCCTGGGCTGCCGGCGACATGCAAGCACGAGGTTTCTTGGTTGGTGGAACCGCTGGGCGCACCACACTTGCGGGTGAAGGCCTGCAGCATCAAGATGGTCATTCACACATTCAAGCATCGACCATACCGAACTGTATTTCTTACGACCCTACATTCAGCTACGAACTTGCAGTTATCATTCAAGACGGTTTACGGCGGATGTACTCGCTAGAAGAGAACGTGTTCTATTACCTCACCGTGATGAATGAGAACTATCATCACCCGGCTATGCCTGAAGGGGTTGAAGAAGGCATATTGAAAGGCCTATATAAGTTCAGAGCCAGCAGCAAGGATGACGGCAAAACACCGGCAGTGCAGTTATTGGGATCCGGCACCATTCTTAATGAGGTCATCACGGCTGCTGACATCCTAGAATCTGAATACGGCGTTGCGGCAAACATCTGGAGTGCAACCAGCATGAATGAGTTGCGTCGCGAGGGCTTAGAAGCCGAACGCTGGAACATTTTACATCCAGATGAAAAACCGAAACTGAGCTACGTTGAAGCCTGCCTGCAGGACGAAAACGGCCCAGTTATTGCTGCAACCGACTACATGAAGTCCTACGCAGACTCTATTCGTGCGTTTGTGCCATCGCGCTATGTTGTACTTGGCACTGACGGATTCGGCCGCAGTGACGACCGTCAAAGCCTGCGTGATCATTTTGAGGTGAATCATAAGTACATTGTGGTCACCGCCTTATCGGCGTTATTTGAAGATGGCAGCATTAATGCGGATCAAGTTAACAAAGCGATTAAGCAGTTTGGCATCGATCCTGAAAAACCATCACCGGACACTCTTTAATTGAGCGGCGAATGATCTAGGGGAATTGGGTTTAACGAGTAATGATCAAGTATTTGGAGCTGACCGCACCGGAGGAAAGCCGGTTTCGTCAGGCGAAAATAGTCTCAGTGGTCGTAAATGAAGGCGACGAAGTCAATGCTGGAGACGCACTGTTTAAAGTATTGAGTGGCAGCTCTGAAATCGATTTGCCAGCCCGATTGAGCGGCCGTGTTGTGGAAATAATCGTCGATGAGGGAGAAAACATTTCGCTCATGACGCCGTTATTATTGCTAGAAACAGAGGTAGAAAAAAGCACGGCCTCCAAGCCAATTTCAGATGATGCCGACGTAACCGCCGCGGAGAAAGAGCCCTCAGCGAATGAAGAGCCCTCAGCGGAGAAAGAGCCCTCAGCGAATGAAGAGCCCTCAGCGGATAAAAAGCCCTTAGCCAATGAAGAGCCCTCAGCGGAGAAAGACCCTGCAACGGTAAAGCAATCCTCCGCTGAAGCAGAAGCAAGCTCCGATGACCTAAACGAGAAAAAGGCGAAAACAAAGAGCAACAAGAAAAACGACGCCAAGAAAAAGAAGCAGAAAAAATCGAAAAAGAAACAAGCAGCAGCTAAAAGACACACGCAACAGAGCCTTAATTTAGATGGCGAGGAAGAACCAGAGTTTGAATTGGTTCCTCCAGAAGATGACAACATACCGCAACAGGTCGAGCAAACCGCGAGCAGTGACATGAGTGAAAATAAAATTCTGGTACCAGACATCGGTATCGACAGCGCTAAAGTAATCGAGATACTTGTTAGTGTCGGAGACAGCGTCGCTGTTGATGACCCTCTGGTCACACTTGAAAGTGACAAAGCTAGCATGGACGTCCCTGCCACCATCGCGGGCACAATCGAGTCGATAGAAGTCAGCATGGACCAAGACGTCGCTGAGGGTGATCTTATCGTTACCGTGGTTGCATCTGATAATTCAGCGTCTGCACAGTCAGTCGAACCTGAAACTCAGCAATCTGAACCAGCGGATGAGGTTGCTGATAGCACTGTGTCTGAACAACAAAGCACTCCAACAACAAGCGACAGCGGCGGCGCTATCGTAGAAGTAACGATTCCTGATATCGGTGGCGATAGCGCCAAAGTTATTGAAATTTTCGTTGCCGTTGGTCAAGCCATTGATGTTGACGAACCTCTGGTGACCTTAGAGAGCGATAAGGCCAGCATGGATGTTCCGAGTACCGTTGCAGGCAAAATCCTGAGTATCGACATCGCGATGGATCAGGATGTTAGCGAGGGCACACTTGTTGTCACCGTCGCTACAGAAAACAACGACGATAAAGCTCCCGCAGAATCAGCTAAAACCGAATCTGCACAAACTGCCCCAGCCGCTGCCCCTCCTGCTCCTGCAAAGACAGCGGCCACTCCAAGCCCTGCCTCGCAAACGGTGACATCTAACGATAAATCTCACGCCTCGCCTTCAGTTCGCAGATTCGCGCGCGAACTTGGCGCTGATCTATCTCGCGTGAATGGTACAGGGCGAAAAAACCGCATCACCAAAGACGACGTAAAACAGTTTGTTAAGGGGGTAATGGCGGGCGGCACGGCAAGCGCTGCTGCGAGCGGCGCTGGAATACCTGAGGTCCCTGCTGTTGATTTCAGCAAGTTTGGTGAAATTGACGTACAACCTCTAAATAAGATCAAAAAACTCACGGCAGCGAACCTGCATCGTTCTTGGTTAAACGTACCGCACGTGACGCACAACGATGAATCCAACATTTCAGATTTGGAATCATTTCGCAAACAGCTCAATGAAGAATATAAAAAACAAGGCAAAGAAACTAAGTTGTCGCCTCTGGCTTTTATCGTCAAAGCGGTGGTCAACGCCCTGCAAACCTACCCTCAGTTCAATGCCTCGTTGGAACCCGGTGGCGAAAATCTGATTTATAAAAAGTATTTTCATATCGGTATCGCGGTGGACACGCCGAACGGTTTGGTGGTACCTGTGGTGAGAGATGCAGATAAAAAATCGGTGGCCGAAATAGCGCAAGAAATGGGCGAGCTGGCTGGTAAAGCGAGAGATAAAAAATTGACGCCCGCGGACATGAGTGGCGCTTGTTTCACCATCTCCAGTCTCGGCGGCATTGGTGGTACTGGTTTTACCCCTATCGTAAACGCGCCAGAAGTCGCTATTCTTGGTGTATCACGAAGTAAAATGCAGCCGGTGTGGGATGGCTCAGACTTTAAACCAGGCATGATCTTGCCCCTCAGCCTGTCCTACGATCATCGTGTTATCGATGGTGCAGAAGCCGCACGATTCACTCGACAGATAGCCGCAGTGCTCGAAGACGTCCGCCGCTTAGCGGTGTAAGAGGTAAATATCATGGCAGAAATACTCATACCCGATCTTGGTGGCGCCAATGATGTAGAAGTGATCGAAATATTGGTCGCACCGGTAGATACTGTTGCGGCGGAAGACCCACTCCTTACCCTTGAAAGTGATAAAGCATCCATGGATGTGCCTGCGCCTGCAGCAGGCACCATAACAGAGATAAAGGTTAAAGTTGGTGACACCGTCAATGAAGGCGATTTAATCGCACTGTTTGACTCAGATTCGGAAAACGCTGCTCCACAGACTGCATCCAAATCAGACTCTGCACCATCTGAAACCAATACCCAAGCAGCCAAGGCCCCAGAGGCTGCCCAGGCGACTGGTGATGCCGACGCGCATGCACAAGTATTGGTTATCGGCTCTGGCCCAGGGGGTTACACCGCTGCATTTCGCGCCGCTGATCTTGGCCTAAACGTCACTATGATTGAACGCTACCCTGATCTTGGCGGCGTGTGCCTAAATGTCGGTTGCATTCCATCCAAGGCGCTACTGCACTCGGCGGCGGTCATTTCAGAAGCGCGCGCTATGGCGGAACATGGCGTTGAATTTGGCGAACCCAATATCGACCTCCCCAAATTACGCTCGTTCAAAGAATCCGTGATTGGACAACTCACTGGTGGTCTAGCTGGCATGGCCAAAGCTCGGAAGGTCAACGTGGTGCAAGGCTATGCTAAATTCACGTCGGCGAATACAGTTAATGTAGAACATGAAGGCAGCTCGCAATCTATCTCGTTCGACAAGGCCATCATTGCAGCCGGGTCACGAGTAACAATATTTCCGACTTTTGAGAGCGATGACCCGCGCGTTATTGACTCAACTGGCGCGTTAAAACTGACGGACATCCCCGCTACGATGTTAATCGTGGGCGGCGGCATCATTGGGCTGGAGATGGCAACCGTGTATTCGGAGTTAGGCAGCGAAGTGTCTATTGTTGAATTTATGCCGCAAATAATGCCGGGTGCCGATAAAGATCTTATCGCACCCTTGCAAAAGCGTCTCAAAGCCAGCGTCAAAGAGATTATGACGAATACGCGTGTCGATAAAATCGACCCACAAGACGATGGCATCAAGGTCACCTTTGGAAGCGACAAAGGTGAAGCACCAGCAGCACAGACCTACTCTACAGTTCTAGTTGCGACTGGACGTACACCAAACGGCTTACTTATTGACGCCGATAAGGCGGGTGTCATGGTCGATGACAAGGGCTTTATCCCGGTCGACAAACAAATGCGGACCAATGTCGATCACATCTTTGCGATCGGTGATATTGTCGGCCAACCCATGTTGGCGCACAAAGCCACGCATGAGGCTAAGGTTGCTGCTGAGGTCTGTGCCGGCATGAAAAGTGGTTTTGAGGCCAGCGTCATACCTTCCGTTGCCTATACGGACCCCGAAGTAGCTTGGGTTGGTTTAACCGAAACGCAAGCGAAAGAACAAGGCGTTAAATACGATAAAGGAAACTTCCCTTGGGCCGCATCGGGCCGCGCAATCGGCAATGCCCGTACCGAAGGTAAAACCAAAGTGCTATTCGACCCAGACACGCATCGTGTATTAGGTGGTGGCATTGTAGGCACCAATGCAGGCGATTTAATTGCCGAGGTCGCACTGGCGATAGAAATGGGGGCAGATGCGTCTGACTTGGGCCTGACTATTCATCCCCACCCTACTCTTTCAGAAACGGTCGCCATGGCTGCCGAAGTCTATGAAGGCACCATCACAGACTTGTATCTACCCAAGAAAAAGTAGCGCTCTCTGCCGGCTTTGGGGCATCGCTAGAGGCAAGCTATCTGGCTCTCGACATGTTATATTCGCGCCTTTATTATTGACACTCAAACAGCGTGCATGCGCAAGCTGATGCGAGAAGAAATACGCGCCAGATCGGCGTGCAAATCAGAATAAATGCACGATCAATCCAAGCTTCTCCAATACAATCCTCAGCTCCAAGCCAGCGCTGGAATTTTTCAGGATGTACGTGACCGTTTTAGACCTTCATCGGTCTCGAACAGCTTACAAATCAGCATTGGAGAGGTTTATCGAACCGCTGCCGACAAATCGCTCTTTTCAATCGACATTGAGCGGCTTTGTAACACCGATCAGTTACGCACTGAGCTCGACGCTTCTGCCGCCAACTTCCTACTGAGTATTGACTTTACAAACATTGATCAATGCCTTGATTTATCAGAAGATTTTGGCGGAATAGCACACTACCTTAGCACTCAGGTTGGGCATGTTGACGCAGTCCGATTTGATCCAGACCGTGCCCGCCTCACCGCACAACGCTGCAGCGAGTTAGACAACCTATGTCTAATCAGCGACGCGCTAGATAAGATCAAGCTCCCGAGCAAGCACTATGATTTAATTGTTCTAGCAGACCTTGAAATACTCGACTTAGATTCTGATCAAAGAGTAACCCTGCTCGCAAAGCTACGAGAATCACTGTCCGACACTGGGCACATAATTGTGGGCAGTGAGAACGATAGTCAGCTGCGAAGATGGTTGTCTCCTAAAACATCGAATGCCATACCCTTTGACCAGTTCTACACTGTGGCGGATAAGCGCTATTCTCGGGCATCACTTCTCACTGATTTTGAGAGCGCTGGACTCTCGAGCACAAACTGTTTTTCATCATTCTCACAGGGTCGCAGAATCAGCAACTTATTCAGTGACCAATACCTAGCAACTGACTCTGCACTCAATCACTTCTATCGAATCGGCACTATCGGCGAAGACGAAATATGTGAGTATCTGGCATTTAAGCAGGTTGTTAATACTGGCAACCAACATGAAGACCAAAGCGAGAAACTCAGCAATGCGGCATCCCGGTTCATCATTTGCGCAGCAAAAGATACCAAAGCCCCGGTTCTGTTAAACCTCGCTTTTGCCCACTACCCTGGTGGCAGCAGAAAACCGCAATGGCGGACGATTACCGAACATTCCAGCTCAAGCTCAATCGTCAGCAAACGCCCTTTGCATAAAATCGCAGCTGGCAACGCCAAACACGACTTTCTAAGCCAAGATCTTAGCGAGCAAGAATATCAAGTTGGCTCCTTGATGATCACCCATTGGTTGGATGCCGGCTTAGAATGTGATGAGACTCAGCTGCAAAATCAAGTTCAAGAGTACCGAGGATGGCTCCAGCACCTAAAGGAAGAATTAGGCGATGCACAATTCACTAAACTTGCCTATGACTTGCTGCCATTCAATCTGATAGCGCAAGTTCAGGGTGACACAAGCAACTATGTTTACATCGACCCGGAGTGGCAACTAGACCTGCCCTACAACGAGGACTTTATTCTGTTTCGGGCACTCTATTGGTTTGCATTTGAGAACAAATCGCTATTAAGCGCTCTCTGTGAGCAACTCAATCTGCTGACTCTCGCCGATTTCGTAACCCACTTTCACCCAAACCTGAGTCACAGCGAACAACTCGAGGAGTACGCAAAACTCGAGGAAAAAGTTCAGGCCGAAATTGATAATCAGTTCAGAGCTGGCGCTGTACTCAACGCGCTCGGTCAGCATTTCGACACTAATAATTCTGCAGCAGTAGATGACGGGCTGGTATGCCAAATCCAATGGGGAGATGCTAGCGGCAGGATGGACGAGGCAAGTGCGCGGTTCATCAGCTGGGCGACACAACCCGAGCAAGCGACGCAATTGAATTGCGCGCTGCCCGCAAAACCCGATTGGAGCCAGGTATTAAGAGTAGACCCCATCGCGAACCGTGGTTTGTTCAAAATGGAGTCGATTACATTGCTCACGGCCAGCGGTGAGCCCGCTTTAAAGCTAAGCTCCGCTAGTGCCTGCATAAAAGCTGCGGAGCTAAGAAATATAGAAGTCGCTGAAGACGGTGAAACGTGCGTCGCCCTCAACGCAGACCCTCATCTATTGTTTGATGTGTCTGAGCAACCTGAAATTGACACAGCAGTGGAGTGTCGCTTAACTATTTCTTTGCTGCATGATCAACACTACCGCGGCGCCCTCAATGAACTCAGCAACTCATTGCAGAAAGCGCGCCAAGCAATGCAAACACAGATCGATAAAGTGAATACCTTGCGCGCAGAGCTCGATTTTTCTGAGGTTAAACTCTCAGATGCGGTGCGGCATCGCCAAGACCTGAATCAAATCTTAAATGAGCTGCAACGTGAGAACCGTGCCAACACCGCTATTTACAATAATCAGCTGAGAACTCAAATCGCGATGTTGAGCAAGCAGCATGCGCAACGGGTGCGTGAACTCAATCGCAAACTTACTCATCTAAACGATCAGCTAATTGATCAAATTCGACACAACCACGAAGTTGATCGCTACCTAATGCAACGCCCGCTCACACGGGCGAAACGCGTACTAGGCCGAATCTCCAGAGGCACACTAAGTCGACCGACGGTCGCCGCTCCCGATGAAGAAACTTTGGCCCCAGACGAATCAACATTGCAATCTGCAAACACCGATATCAATTCAGAGCCAAAAGCAGATGCGGCGCAGAGCGATCAAGCCGCTGTGGAGCCTGAACTGATTGGACAGAATCGTGAAGACTACCAATTATGGGTGCAGCAAAACACGCTTTCCGCCAGCGAGATTACGGCGGCCAAAGCAGAGACCGAATCGATGCCGGCAAAACCGGTCTTTTCAATTCTTGTACCGGTTTACAACACTGACCCAGATTATCTACTACCAATGATCCGTTCGGTGCAGGCGCAGATATATCCGCATTGGCAGCTAGTATTAGTTGATGATTGTTCACCCAAGAAATGGCTGCGTACATTATTAGAAATAGAAGCCGCAAAAGATGAGCGAATAACCGTTCAGTTTAATGAAGAGAATCAAGGCATTGCGCTTACCAGCAACGATGCCTTGAACCTCGCCACTGGCGACTATATTGCTCTGCTCGATCACGATGATGAGCTCAGCATTGATGCCTTGTTCGAAAATGCCAAGGTTATCAATGCTCGGCCCGACGTAGGATTAATCTACAGCGATGAAGATAAAATGGATATGCAGGGCAATCGGCTTGAACCTTACTTCAAACCGGATTACTCCCCTGACCTGCTCGACACCAATAATTATATTTGTCATTTCACGGTCATTAAGAAGAGCGTTGCTGATCGCATCGGTGGTTTTCGCGAAGGCGTCGATGGGTCTCAGGATCATGACATCATTTTGCGCGCGATCGATGAATCTGGTCAGGTCGCACACATCCCCAAAATTCTGTACCACTGGCGCAAAATACCCGGGTCAACGGCCGTGCAATACGATTCGAAGTCTTATGCCTGGGAGGCCGGTCGACAAGCAGTGGAAGACTGCCTACAGAAACACGACAGCACAGCCCGCGTTGAGTATGGCAGTTTGAAGGGAACTTATCGGGTGTTTCGAGAAATTCGCGGCAAACCGTTGGTTAGCATCATCATCCCTTTTAAAGACAAGCCAGATCTATTAGATGCGTGCATTGGGTCTATCTTGTCGAAAACAGACTATCGTAACTACGAAATTGTCGGAGTAAGTAACAGCAGCGAAGATCCAACAACCTTCAGCCGCATGGAGCACTGGGCTGAAACTGATGAGCGAGTCCGCTTCGTCGAGAAAAATATCGATTTCAATTTCTCAGCGATTTGTAATTATGGCGTTTCACAAGCCAACGGCGAATACGTTTTGCTGCTCAACAACGATGTCACCCTAGACGGTAGTGACTGGCTTGAGCGACTTCTCGAGCACGCTCAAAGAGCTGAGGTTGGCGCGGTGGGTGGCAAACTGCTGTATCCAGATGGGCGCATCCAGCACGCGGGTATTGTAGCTGGCATGGTCGGTACGGCTGGACATCCGCATAAATTTTTCCCAGATAACCACATTGGTTATCACGGCCGCCTCCATATGGTTTACAACGTGAGCGCGGTGACCGGCGCCATGTTAATGGTAAGCAAAGAAAAGTTTCTTCAAGTTGGCGGTTTGGATGAAGACAATTTAGCTGTTGCGTATAACGACGTAGATTTTTGCCTAAAGCTTCTCGCTGCTGGGTACCTCAATGTATTTACTCCGCACAGCCGCGGCATACATCATGAATCGGTAAGCCGCGGTTATGAGGACACCGATGAAAAGCTCGCTCGCCTCAAAGCGGAGCAAGCGCATTTTCTCTCGACGTGGGAGGATTTCTTACAAAAAGGTGATCCGTACTATAATCCCAATCTTAGCCTGCTAAATGAACACTTCTCGCTCAAATTTGCAGAAGAACGTGAGACCCAGAAGACCTGAGCAATGGCACTGAGCACTGAACAACAAGAACAATGGGAGCAAAATGGCTACCTGTTGCTCGAAAATTTCTACAGCGATCGACATATTGATCAAATCAATGCCACGATCGACGAACTGTGGCGCAAACGTAAGCAATTAGGCCCAGAATTTGTGATCGACGTTTTCGTTGAATCAGAGCGCGAGCAACGGCTTTATTTTTGCGACGCTCCCAGTGATGCGCGCCACGCACCCTACAAACTCAACGATCTGTTCTTGAGCTCCGAAGAAATCCGCCACACAGTCGCTGGTGAAAAATTAGCGCCCATCCTAAGCGAGTTGGTGGGTGGGTTTCCGATGATTTGCAACTCCTTAAATTTTGAATTTGGATCACAACAAGACTATCACTTTGATACCTTTTACATGCCATCACCAACGCCCAATAAAATGGTCGCGTCCTGGATCGCATTAGAAGATGCAACAGCTGACAATGGCCCATTAACGTACTTCCCAGGTAGCCACAAAATCCCTCCATACTTGTTTTCTAACGGCCGCACAATAATCATTCCCGAAGAAATGAACGCCTTTCGTGACTACATCTATGGCGAAATTGAACAGCGTGGTCTGGAAGCTGAAACCTTACTCGCCAAAAAAGGCGACGTACTTATTTGGCACTCACAGCTATTTCATGGTGGCAGCGAAATTGTCGATAAAAACCGCACACGTAAATCTTTGGTAACGCACTATTTCACTAAAGAAGACTTTCCTGATTCCCCAACGGCTAAGGTGACTTCCCAATCTGCCTACATGCAGCGGCCTGCTCAACCGACGGGCTACGAATTTTCTCCGCCCCAACGTAGTTTAATAGACCGAGTACTCGGTCGCTAGGCGGCACTGAGGA
>CALJJR010000125.1 GCA_937973905.1 uncultured Arenicella sp.
ACGGCCGGGTCTCCCCGGCCGTTTTTAGTTGTGATGTTAGGCGCGTAGCGCCGATGCTGAGTTACTCAGTGGCATCCACATCAATCACCGTACGACCGATTTCTTGAGTGTCGTCCTCATGCGTTACCACGCCTAAGTAGCGACTACCTTCGGTCAACTCAGAATAGTCAACACTGACGCCACCGGTTGCGCCAAGGCTGGCAGCATTCGGTGCGGTTAATACAGGCGAGCCTTCATCTGGCACTAAACCTACCAAGTAGACATGTGCCACGTAGTCGATCAAATCAGCGGCAGCGCCGGCAAAATGATCCACCACAAAGATGTAAGCAGGCGCATCTGGATTGACCAAGTCAATCGACTCGTCAGACGTGACACCACCGCTTGAATCAAGCAGAGCAAGCCCTGAAAAATCGCAGGCATCTGCTCTAAACAAACGCAGATCGATGTCATCCGCACCTGGTGTAGTCGTGTCTGCATCAAAAGTAGCAAACCTCAAATGCGTGAACGGTGGCAGATCTTCGAAACAATAGAAATTGAATCCTGCCGCACTATCTACCGCATCGGGTATCGCAATCGACTCTGCTAGACCAGCCAGATTTGCGGCATAGGCACCGTCATATCCGAACTGCACATCAAACGCCGCACTGCCCTCAACACCAGCAACATCAACTTCCGCCGGGGCTGAAAATGGCACAGGCCGAACAGCTATGGGGCTCCGTACGGAGTATCGAGTCTGACGACCGCGATCGCCATCCGAACCCTTAGAGCCTTTGGAACCTTTGGAACCCTTAGAGCCTTTTTTACGACCGTAGTTAACCCAAGTGAGCGAACCGAATGTGAATTCGTCAAGAACGGCTTCGTCATTGACTGTGAATGTCACCGTATAGCTGGCGCTTTCACCTGAACGTAATCGTAGGACGCTTGGAGTTACCACCATATCCACACCGGGAGGCGCATCAAAGCGAGCACGATAGACGTGACGACCACGACGATCCGACACATTGGTCACGGTACGTGTGACCGTCTGTGTACCCAACAGCTCACCTACTCCAATCGATGGCAGATTCAACTCACTGCCGTCAAATGAAAAATCAGCTTGTTCTAACAAATCGCAAGCTGCGTCGGCAAATAATTGCACATTGTTACCACAGGTAAATGCCGCATAGTCGAGGAAATCGATATCGTAAGTTAGGCCTGGATCAAGCGCATCGTTCACTTCGATGTGCCCTGCGCCCATATCGAAAGGCGTGGCATCTTCACCGGTGAACTGATTTTGCAAGTTTTGTCTTGCTGTTGTCATCAAGGCTGATCTGGCTTGCGCCGGTGACCAATCTGGATGTGCTTCTTTTAGCAAGGCAAAGGCACCCGCAACATGAGGGCCTGAGAACGAGGTTCCACTAATGAATTGGAACTCTTCCCCACCAGCGCCAGAATCGACACTCTCGAACGGCGTCTCAGCACTGAGGATATCAACACCGGGCGCAACTACATCGGGTTTGATGATGTCGAGCGCTCCGTTGTTTTGTCCGCGTGATGAAAAGTCCACTACGGTATTTTCTTGCGGAATTTGTATGCTGGTATCTAAGGTAACCGTCACCCCTGTTTCATTTGCGAGTGAGTCGCCATCTTCGAAGCCTATCATGACGCCCGCGATGCCACGGCTTGGGTCGATACCACCCATTGAAAATGGATTGAATCGGTCTGCAGCCGTACCATCGTTATAAACGATGATGGCGGATGCACCCGCTGCTTCAGCTTCCAAGTATTTGGTATCAAAGGCGCAAGTACCGCGAATCACTAAGGCGATGTTGCCATCGATATCAGCAGCATTTGTGAGCGGTGTACAAGCGTCAGCAGGCTCGGCAAGAACAACGTTGCCCGAGACTGGCCCTACATCATCAAGCTGCACAGTACCAGCACCTTCGATAGCGATTTTCTCACCAGCGACCGATGCAGGCGCATTTACAGCAATACCAAGGGCGAAATTTTGATTGTCGTTAATCGCACCAACCGAAGTGATCCAAGGCGCAATCGCTGGCGCACCAACCGTGCCACGTAAGGGACCCGAGTTGCCAGCCGATGAAGCTACGTAAACACCCGCGTCAGCAGCATTCAAAAACGCAACCGAGTCTGGCGAACCGAACGAAGTTGAAGCACCACCAATTGAGAAGTTGATCACGTCCACGCCATCTTCAACCGCTTGGTCAATTGCAGCCATAGAGTCGGAGTTGAAGCAACCATCATCATCGGTGCCTGGCTCTGGACCAACCCAGCAAACTTTATACGCCGCGACTCGCGCCCGCGGTGCAACACCTGAGATTACGCCATCTCCAACGCGCTCGCCATTGATTCTGGCTCTAACACCGTAGTTACCGATCGCGTTTGACGCCGCGGCACTGCCGTGGCCATCATCGTCTCGTGCGGATAAGAATGAACCAGCATCTAGAACCGTACTAGGGTCGCCACCGCGCAAGAAACCGGCCGCGTAAGTACGGGCACCTAGCAACTTGTTATTACAGGTAAATGGAGCGTCGTCTGGGTTGAATGCGGTGTTACCAAAATCGCACTCATCACCGTTCCAACTCGCAGGCGGAGGCCCATACGGTACCCTACGACCACGATTTCCATTTTTCTTGGTGCGCACGTCGGCGAAACTAGGGTGCTCCGGATAGATGCCCGAGTCCAACACGGCGACGATAACGTCTTCACCAACGATACCTTGACGCCATGCACCACCTCGTCTCGTCAAATTAAGAAACTTTGGCGTGCTGTCGGTTTGCAGCTTGTTCATTTCATCACGAAAAACGCTAACCACATCTCTCTGCGCCAATACCGATTCAACCTCGGCTTCCGTGAGGTTGGCAGCGACACCGTTGAAGGCATTCGTATAGTTATAAACAGTGTGTTGGTCAGCAACTCCAGAAGCCCTCAAGACTTGATATTGCTGACTCTTCAAGAACTGCTTATACGTTTGAACATCGCCACTTTTCATTGCCGCCTTCTCGCCGGGCGCCGGTTTTGTAGCTTTGAACCCCGCTATCCCGCCTTGATAGGCGAGTACAGGGTCTTCTGCAAATTGAATGATATAAACAGCGCGCGTTTGCTTTGGGCCAGCTGCCGGGATGGTAGACTTGACGTCATTGCTAACAACAACAGGCTTAAAATCTGCAGCAAATGTTGCAGATGCTCCTGAAAGCCCGATTGCAGCTGATAGTAAAAAGACAGACTTCAAAATTTGTCTTCTCATTACGACCTCCTTTGGTTGGTCAGTTAGGTTGGGAAAATAGCCTCGTCACTTAGTTCTTCCGAAGAAAAACCGGCGGCGATAAACTTTCAAACTATGAGAAGTAGATTGAGCGGACGCTCAAGCGCTTACGCAAGAAGCAGTGCACTGCATGAGGGTTCATGCATTAGGCTACGAAACCGCATCAAAGAGGTCACACTCTAAGGCTGCGATAACATACTCTATAGCACCAAAAGCGGCGGATGCGGCGAACAGCGCGAGTTGAGAATCAACCAGCTGACAAGATGGGCATTAGCAGCCCAACTTCGAGTGTTCGGCGTATCTAAGGCTCAGGGAAACAACTGCTTGAACATTCTGCTGCAGGCGTAACCTACCTCACTCGACCAAGGCCTCATGATGCTAAAACGCCATAAATGAATGTTTAAACGGGAAATAGTTGCTTCGATTTCTTTTAACATACTGCGCAGAGCGCAGCATTGTTTTTGGGTAATTACTTGAGGATCAGCTCTAGGTCTAATCCCATATGGGGTGAGCATAGCCGCTGTTGAACCCATTTGCAAAATGTATAGACAATTTTTGTCACTCGGCAGAATCGCGAGACTCATTCAAAAACTGCATTAATGCTATAAATTCATTGAAATTGAGACCAACAGTTCCATCCGAGTCAAATTTTGACCACTGCGGTGCCACTTTTTGGCGGATTCTTTTGGGCAGTTCGTCTTGGCTTATCAATTCGTCAATGTCCTGATCCCAGAATCCAATGAGTTGGTAAATTTCACTAACTTCGTGTTTGTGGGTTGGTCGGGCACTACTTTCATTGTCCCAGGTATACCCCATTGAGCCGTAGAGCATCTCTTCTTCGGACTGCAAGCCCCAATACACATCAGACTCTGGTGATGGGTTCCCGCGGTTTTTTGCTGAATTATCGTAAATTGTGCGATGCACAATCTTGGTCCCGGCCGGTACGCTTCGAGGTTCGGCCAAGGTATAAGTTCGTTGCCAATTAAAATCGTAGTTCGGCACAGACAGTAAGATCTCCTTCTTACCGTCTGGCAGAATCAACTCAAACACAGAGCTGCGCCCTCGGTAGTGTGAGTGAGGGAATAATGCGTGAATCGTCGCGTCTTGCCAAAATTTGAAATAGGCTTTTTCTTCATGCCGTTCCGCACCCGCTGGGATTTTAATCTGCGGATTAACCAGCACATGTTCACGGTAGAAGTTTGCCGGTGGTTTATCGGCGAAATATAGTCCTAGTTTGCTGCGGTCAGTGGTTTTTTTGCCGTAGGGTGTGTAATGCATTTGAAACTGAAACACACCGCCCTTGGGAACAAACACCCCCGTACCCGTGGGCATAAAGGCCGATTCGTTGCCCGGTGCATAGGTCAAAATAAAATTTTCAAAGATGTTCTCGATGTCGTCATCTTCAGGGACATTCTCTGACGAGCCTGCGAGAATGTGATGGACTGCTTTTGGGTCGCCCGGTATCACCGCGGCACCAATCACCCAAACGTCTCTGTCGAGCGGATTTTTTACTAGCGGAAATTGATAATCGACGATCCCGGTCGCCGGAATTTCAAATTCGGGAATATCGATGATTAAATCAGGTTCGCCCAGCGTCCATTCATTTTCAACCGGGCCAACTTTCAGCAAAGGGTCTGCGCCTTCGCCTCTTGGCGCGCCCGCTTCTATCCAACGAATCAGGGTGCGTTGATGTTCATCTGACAAGGCTTTACTGTCATGCCATTGGCCGATTTCTGGGTCACTGTGCCAAGGCGGCATGCGCTTGGTTCTCACCACTTCTCTGATCATAGGCGCAAACCCTTTGATCATCCCATATTCGGTCATGGCCCAGGGCGCTATACCACCGCTAACGTGACAAGCCGTGCAATTATCACGCAAAATTGGCGCGACCTCTTGGCTGTAAGAGATCGATTCGGCTGCTTGCTTAAAACTGTCGTCATAGTTAATGATGCAACCTGGCGAAACAACACTAGCCTGAGCAATCTCTTTGCCAGTGAGGACGGCATTCAACGCATCACGAAGATATTCACTGCTCGCTTCCGCTTTTTGCCGTTCGTAGTCGACGCGGTCACTGATCGCACCACGGTAAACCACTTGCCATGAAGAAGGGTCGATCAACAACACTTCTCCAGTCCTCGATAACTGCAGGGATTTAGCAATCATTTGCGTTCGATCTTTTAGAATAGGCATATTGATGCCCCACTCTGCGGCCTCTTCTGCTAACGCGGCTCGATCATCCTGTTGGTTGGCATTGAGCATGAAGAAAGCAACGTCTTTTTCTTCATACT
The DNA here is from genome assembly GCA_937973905.1 of uncultured Arenicella sp. Classification (GTDB taxonomy): domain Bacteria; phylum Pseudomonadota; class Gammaproteobacteria; order Arenicellales; family Arenicellaceae; genus Arenicella. The sequence goes on from CALJJR010000125.1 coordinate 5,554, forward strand.
CCGCTTTTATTCGTTTAAGTTCGGGCAGATTTGAGCGAACTATTTGGCACCCATTGCCTTGAATCATAAAGACGATTGCTTTGGCGTCACGATAATAGTGCAATTCGTGCGCCTCGCCTGCTTGGTCGAGCAACACAAAGTTATCGACCTCTAAGTTTTTCTCCACAGCCCAGGCAGACTCGAAAAGTGCTGTTGCGAGTAATAACGCAGTGGTTAAGTGAATCGCTAAACGTTTGATGCGCATAGCGCCCCCGAGAGAAACCTTGTTTACAATACTGTAAGTATAAACTTCCGCACTGGACATGATGTAAATTTATCAAAAATTAATTTTATCGTGCAGAGACCTCAGATTTACTCCCTAGCAGAGTACGTTGGCTCGCCTGTTGTTCGATATCGCTCCAGTCAAGTAAGGCATCCCGCCACTTTTTTCGAGCAAAGAGCGGCGCCTGATCATTGTAGTGGGGCGAATTTTTATCAAGCGTGGCTGAACCGAATTGATGCAGCAGTTTTGCAGTTTGTCGACCCTCTTCATCCCATTCAACTAAGGCCATCCAAGTATCGCCATGCGTGGCGTGCGGCAACACATCTGGCGGTAAACCGCTGGAGTAAATCGCTCTTAACACGTCCGGACCGCCATCTAACGGGAGGTCCACTGGGCCTCTTATCAAGCGGTTTACAGCGCCCCACTCCACGGCAATGCTATTAAAACGTTCACGCAAAAAGGCGCTACTAGAACTTAAGGCTGCTACGAGCTTTTCAGAAGAATGATCTTCGGGCTCTGGCCCCTTTAGAATTTTGCGCAACGTCAGTATCACCAACGCGGTGTACTGGTTTTGTTGGTCGGTACCTCGATCCCAAGCGTTAATGTGCTTAATCTCAGCCTCGAGCGCCGGATGGTCCTTGATGCTCAAAGCCATTAGCTTTTGAGCGAGGGCATATTGATCAGACTGCTTGGAGTAATAATGATCAAACTTCAATGCTAGCAACTCAGCCTCGCCCACTTTCGATTCTCCATCATTGAGCTCAACCAAACGAAGCGCACGATTGGTTTGATTGGTAGCCAACCCCATCCATGCCGGGAAATCTTGTGCGCGTAAATTGTCTGGGCCATCCGTGGCTGAAAACGGCGTATTATTTGCGTTAAAGATTAAACCCGAACTCGGATTTACGAGCTTTGGAACCTGATTAAACTCAAGATAACCGGGCCAGATTAAATCTGAACGGTTGCCCGGCAAATCCTTCTTCCAATCCCATCCCGCTGCACGCCGCGGATACTGCGCGTTGTGAATAAAGGCGATATTGTCGTTTTTATCTGCGTAAATATAATTAATGCTTGGTAGCGCATTCATCGCCATGGCGGCAAGAAACTCATTAAAGTTTTTCGCGCGGTTTAGCCGTAAATATTGCTCGAATTGCCGAATCTCGCCCATGCCCGCAAAACGCAGCGCATAGGTTCCGTGTTTACCCTCGATGACCGGGCCATGCTCGCTGCGCAGCACCTTGCGCTTGGCAGGGTATCGAAATGGCCCAAACAGTTTTACCGATATTTCAACTTCCTCAACAACGAAGTCGAGCCACTGATCATCGAGCTTATATTGCATGGGATTGCTAGGGTTTCGCTCTAGCACATAGACGTCGCTGAGGTCGATATGATTAACCGTGTTGGCCCAAGCGATATTTTGATTAAATCCATGCAAAATAAGCGGCGTGCCGGGAAATAAACCGCCCGTAATTTCAAGCGATTCTTGAGAACTCAGATGCGCTTCATACCAGGCGACCGGCCCGGTCATCGGTTGATGCGAGTTAATCAACAAGCGCGTATGATTATCACCAGAGCGTTCTTTATTCACCGCGATGGCATTCGACCCCATTTGCGTAGGCCGGCCATCACGCACTTGAAATGCCGTTTCAGATTCAACCGGATCAAGCACCAAATTGGGGCGTCGGCTTTCATCAAACAATTTGAGTAACTCACCATCAAGCCCATAAAAGAATGGTGTTTTGAAAACGAACCCTGCAATCACATCTTCAGCTTTAAACGGGGCCAAACCTGGCCAAGTCTGCTCAGAACGTTCTGCCGCAAACAGATTCAAACCGGCGGCATAAGCGGCTGCGTAATCTTTGACGCCCTGCGGTACGTCGTTTTGATATCGACGTTCAAGCACGCCCCAAACATCTAATAAAGCCACGATGTAGTCGGTTGGTGCAGCAGCGCGGCCTTTGTAACTGGCTAACACGCCGCGCGCTGCTGCGGTGACTTCTTGAATCGTCTGGTAATCATCTTCGGCATGCGCATAAGCCAGGCCAAAAGCCACATCAACATCACGCTCCCCTCTAATGTGAGGAACACCCCACTGATCGCGCACAATTTCAACTTGATATTGATTTGCTGAAGCGCTGAGTTCGGCTGCAGTAGCTTCATCCTTGAGAGGCTGATACAGCCATACCGCCATCGCCAGCACAACGATTGCGAGCAATGACGTGAGTCCAATAAAAAGTCTTTTCAGCATGTCTTTCCCAGGCTTTTCGTGCGAGTTTAGCATGGGGTTCTACAAGCGTTTCTGGTCGACCGACGCCATTCCCGCTATTATTACGAATCTAAGTCAAACCATGTCTTTGCCGAGGTCAACGCGATGCGCGCTTCATTCAATAAAATGTCAGATAGTAATGCCGATGATTGGCAGCTCATCATGCAGGAACAACTGGCTTTTGTTGCCGGGCTCCCTGATCGCATTCTTGCGCACATGGAGTTACTGAATGATGACTACGGCGGCTTTCCGGTCGACCGACTGCAGCACAGTCTACAAACCGCAGAGCTGGCTGCTGAGGCTGGAGAAGACGATGAATACGTGGTTTGCGCCTTGCTGCATGACATTGGCGACACACTTGGCAGCACCAATCATCCGGATGTGGCAGCCGCCATACTGCAACCCTTTATCAGCCCAGAAAACCATTGGATGATCAAACATCATGGCATCTTTCAAGGATACAATTTCTTCCATTATCTTGGCCTTGATCGGGATATGCGCGATCAATTCGCGGACGATCCAAACTATCAACGAACTCAACGCTTTGTAGATAAATACGACGACTTAGCCTTCGATGCGAGCAAGCCGAAATTGGCGCTGAGTCTGTTTGAAGATCAAGTGAGAAAAGTCTTTGCCGAACCCAAGCACAGTATTTATAAAGACGCATTCGAAGGCCAAACCGTCTAAGCCAGACGGTTTTTAGTTACGTTTTAGGCTGCGATAATGAGAAATGTTTGGCTAATCATCGCCCTATTCTTTCCGCTGCTTGGGCTGGCACAAGACTATTCTCACGGCCACCAAGCGCTCGAAATCTTCGATGCTCAAGGTATGGCCAATACACCAACTTGGGTGCAGGTTTGGGTTGGCTTTATGGGCTTATGTTTCACCGCTGGCTTGTTGTTTGTTCGCAATCATGCGGTCGCGCGTTGGGTTGTGGGGTGTTTTGTAGTTGGCGCCGTATTCATGTTGGTGGTTGCGCCTCTATTTGGCATCGTTCGCCTGTCAGGCTTTGTGGCTTTATGCCATCTTATATTCTGGTCACCAGCTCTGTATCAACTGCTCAGGCACCGCCCCTTCCAACGCCGACGCTCCATGTTCACCACGTGGTCGGCCGTTATGACCGGCGTGATCTTATTTTCCTTTATCTTTGATATCCGTGATGCGTTTATTTACTTACGCCACGTTCTAGCCTAACTTCTGAGGACCCCAAATGACTTACAACACCCTGCTCTACGCGATCGACGAAGGCGTTTTAACTATTACCCTGAATCGACCTGAGCATCTCAATTCATTTACAGTTGAAATGGCGAATGAACTGGTGGATGCCTTCAATACGGCTGCGCAAGATGATGAGGTTCGGGTCATCGTTGTCACGGGTGCAGGCCGCGCATTTTGTGCCGGCATGGACTTGTCGCGAGAAGGCAATGTGTTTGGCTTGGACACAGAACTCGAACCGACCTTGCAGGATATTCACGACAACCTTGAAGACCCCGCGATGATTGAGAAGGTTCGTGATACTGGTGGTCGAGTGACTCTCGCTATTTATGAATGCCCTAAGCCAGTGATCGCAGCGATCAATGGTGCGGCCGTAGGAATTGGCTCGACGATGACCTGCGCGATGGATATCCGCATCGCGTCAGAAAAGGCAAAAATAGGGTTTGTATTCAATAAGATAGGGATAGTTCCTGAAGCTTGTTCTAGCTGGTTTCTACCCCGCATAGTCGGTGTTTCTCGAGCGTTAGAATGGAGTTACACAGGAGATATACTTTCCGCGACTGAGGCACAAGACGGCCAGTTTGTGCGTTCGATCTCTACCCCTGAGAAATTACTGGACGACGCCTATGAACTAGCACGAAAAATTGCTCGGCACTCCCCAGTAGCGCTGGCGCTTACCCGCCAGATGCTTCACCGCAACCCGGCCCTACCGCATCCCGTTGAGGCACATAAAATTGACTCTCTGGCCGTGTTCTACACCAGTCAGCTTGATGGTAAAGAAGGCGTCGCGTCGTTCCTTGAAAAACGCGCTCCTGAGTTCAAGACTAAGGTATCGAGCGATATGCCCGCGTTCTATCCTTGGTGGGATTAATCCTCGAACGCAAGCAAACCTGCTCATACTCTCCAATTAATTTGGCGAGCATGAGCAGCACGAACGATCAGGTACTAGGCGTTAGGATTGACTATGTATTTCTCGCCGGTTTTCTTGGCGTTGTATTGCGCAATCGTCGCCGGGTCTAAGACCTCAGCCAGGGAAAGTTCTTTGGTGAAGTTACTGGCAAATGTCGTGGTGATTTCTTTCGCCACACGCGCCTGCAGTTGACCTGCTTTCTCCATGCCCAGTTTTGCCATAAATCTTGGTAGCAACCAGCCTCCTACCGACCAGGTCATGCCATAAGCGCGTCTCAGAGTAGTTGGATTCACATCTAATCCTCCATACAGATATACCTGTTTGAGCTGCTCTGAGCCGTAAGTATTTAAGCCTTTAGCATCTCGGCTTAAATAAGCTTCCATCGTGGCTAGGATATCACTGGCGAGTTCGCCACCACCCGTGGCGTCAAATGCCAAAGTAGCTTCTGTCTGAGCAATCGCCATATACAAATCTTTGCGGTAGCTGTCAGATGATGAGTTGACGACAATTTTTGCTCCCTGCTCGGTTAACAAATCGGCCTGCTCTTGTTTGCGCACGATATTGACCAGCGGCACATTATCAGCCAAACAAATGCGATTAAGCATCTGCCCCAGGTTTGATGCAGCCGCGGTATGCACCAGAGCAGAATGGCCTTCAAGCTTCATGGTTTCTACCATGCACAGTGCAGTAAGCGGGTTCACAAACGAAGCGGCGGCTTGCTTTGGGGTGGTGCCATCGGCATGCGGCAAGCATGAATGAGCTGGTACAACGCAATACTGCGCATAACAAGCTCCTGACATAACCGCGACCGTCTTACCAACAAGATGCTCCGCGCCTTCGCCCGCAGTAACTACCTCACCTGCTCCTTCATTGCCAATCGGTAAAGCTTGGTCCAAACGCGGCTTATGCATGGGCACAAAGTGCTCGGCAACCGGCGCAGTTAAAGACTTGCCATCACCACTAACTGTGGCTTTGCTGATGTCTGATAGACCGAACATCGGCCACATGTCAGATGGGTTAATTGGCGAAGCCATAATCTTGACGACCACTTCACCTGCTTTTGGCTCGGGCACTTGCACCTCTTGCATCGAGATTTCTAACGCACCATTTGATTTAATTTCGGAGAATAACTGTAAACCGGTTGTCATGAAGGCTCCTTGAAGGTTGGGTTTTTCGATGTGATTTCAGTGCGAGGAATCTAGCACTAAATCAAACCCGCTTCTATCGCGCGCAAGACAGCTCGAGTACGGTCGCGCACTCCAAGCTTACTCAGCACGCTTGAAACGTGGTTCTTTACCGTGCCTTCTGACTTGTTCAAAGCTGACGATATTTCTCGATTCGAATACCCACCGGCAATCAAACGCAACACTTCAGTTTCCTTTGGCGTCAGTGGCGTTGGCTCCGGCAGCGATTCAAAGCTTTGCTTTTGCTGACCCAAGCCGCGCAACAAACTATCTGAAATTGCTGGCTGAACAATGGTCTCACCGCGATGCACTGACTCGATACCAGCAATTAAATTCTCTAAGGAAACGTCCTTGAGTAAATAGCCCTGTGCACCCGCCTTCAAGCCTTGCAAAACCAACTCGTGGTCGTCGAAAGTGGTGAGAATGATGACCGGCGTAACGACCTTGGCTTTGCGCAGTTCTTCAATAGCCTCGATACCATTTTTCTTCGGCATACGTAAATCCATAAGGATTACATCAGGTTGAGCATCGTTGGTCAGCTCCAGCGCCTGATCTCCATCACTCCCCTCAGCCACCACTTCCACCTTATCAGACAACGCCAAAAGACTGCGAATACCTTCTCGAACTAGGGTTTGATCATCAATAAGAGCGAGTTTGATACTCATGGATGGACTAATTTAAATACGGCGTCGAAATACTGAGTTTTACTGAGGGCTTGCCGATAAGCTGCAAAGATCCACCCAATTTTTCAAGCCGCTCATGCATACCCAGCAAGCCATTACCAAGTTTGATATCTGTGCAGCCTTCACCGTTGTCGGTATAGCCAAGTTCGATATTGCCTTGGTTTAGGCGCACCGTTATGCGTGCCCGCTTAGCATTCGAATGCTTTAGGCTATTGGTAATCGACTCCTGCACGCAGCGCAATAATACTTGCGCAGTGTTTACATCCTCCAGCGCAATATCTTCCTGCATCTCAAGCTCAACCCTGATCCGGGGTATATCGCGAATCGCAATTTCGAGCAGCTCACGCAGACTAACCACTGGCATATCACGTAACGCGCTGACCGCTTCTCGTACATCGCTGAGCAATAGTTTGGCCAAGGCATGGCATTGCTCAATACTTTGTTTTGCCTCACCCTCACTGACCCGCCCTGCTACCTGAAGCTTGATCGTGAGTGCCGTAAGATGATGTCCAAGCAAGTCGTGCAAGTCACGTGCGATACGAGTTCGTTCGCTTTCTCTCGATGCTTCTCCCAGCAAATGCTGAGTTGCGAGCAGCTCACGATTAAGCTTCTGAGTTTTCTCATTCGCTTCTGTTGATTCCTTGGCGGTGATGGCTGACAACAAAGCAAACGCATGGAAGGTTGAAACCAGCAAGGTCTCGGTGACCGGATTATCATCTTGCCAAACCAACGTTCGCATCCCTAACCAAGCGCAGTTAATAAATACAAACGCCCACCAACAATAATTGCGCGCTATAAATCCCGGTGCGCAAGCAAGCCAGATTATCGTGTAGATGAAAAAGAACTCTATGTGAACCTGAAAAGCCAGCGCATAAATAGCCGGCAACATGATCCAAAAGGCCATCGCCGCAACCCTTGGATACGCAGCTTCGGTCCACGGGTTCGACAATACGACCAATAATACCAATATTACAAACTGCCATATCATGGCGGGCACAAACCACCGATGATCGTGAAGGAACGTGCCGCTGATCACCATCACCACTAGGGCGGTGGCAACACCAGAGAGAAATAAGTAAAAGTTCAAACGGCTGTCCATGTGTGGATTATTCCCTAAATTGAGGGCAAGCGCATAGGCCAAAAGTCATGGTTTGGATTCGTGACCTTTCACACTTACCGCAGACGAGCAAGCTACCTAAGATGGAGGCCTCGCAATAAACCAAGGTTAAATCATGGCTACTCTCTATCAATTTCTTTTGTACTCGCATATTGCCGTTGGATTCGTATCTCTGATTACATTCTGGATCCCAGTTTTCGCCAAGAAAGGCAGCCCGCTGCATGTTAGAACCGGCCATTGGTACGCGAAATCTATGTATGCGGTTGGCATTACTGCTGTGGTTCTTTCTGCCTTGATCTTTATCGATCCGCTAGGTGCAAAATACCCCAACAATGACTTCGAACCAGCTCAAGCTGCAAAGGTGATAGCGGAAATCAAGGATATCGGGGTGTTCTTGTTCGCCATCGCGGTTCTGACCATTACCAATGTGCGAACCGGCCTTTTGAGCTTACGGGCAAAACGCAATCATGCCGAGCTACGCAGCTATTCAAACTTATCGTTGAATGCGTTACTGCTGGGCGTTGGGATATATCTGATTTTCCGAGCTACAGGCGGTTCACCGTTGAGCGTCTTGTTTTATATTTTCGCTGGCCTTTGTTGCTTTAACGCCATTACAAATTTTCGCTATATATTCAAGCACTCTGTTAGCGGCAGTGACCGCATCATCACCCATTTATCCAACATGATTGGCGCAGGTATCGGTGCTCACACAGCGTTCTTACTGTTTGGAGCAAGCCGTTTAATTTCGCATTTACTCGTTGGCTATTGGGGCTTGCTGCCTTGGATATTACCCGGCGTTGTCGGCGGTTTTATTATCTTCGTGCAAGCGCGGCGCTATCGGCCTAAGCGCGTTACGGCCACTTGATTTAGAGGAGACCGATCAGGCAGGCTGATCTACTTTTTCCTTGCGCCTTAGGCACGCCGCGAAAAAACCATCAGTATTGTCACGGCTGCAAAGCAGACGAACTTCACTACCAGCCGCGCGCGCAACCAAACTTGTGGGAAGCTCAAATTGAAATCGATCAAACTCATTTTCTTGTGCTAAAAATCGCTCGATCTGTTGTTCATTTTCTGAGCTTAATAAAGAGCAGGTAGCGTAGATTAGCCGACCGCCTGGTTTTACCAATCGGCTTGCGCTCTGCAGGATTGATGCTTGTACATCCTGCAGAGATGTAAGATCTTCGGGCTTTAGATTCCAGCGACTATCAGGGTTGCGTCGCCAAGTTCCAGTGCCGCTGCATGGCGCGTCTATTAGTACTACGTCCGCCTTGCTGCGATGTTTCTTTACCCACTTATCATGCTCGGAGCTGAGCACATGAGTACGCGTATTATGAACGCCAGCACGACGCGCGCGCTTCTCGAGTTGCGCGAGCCGTTTGCCGTGCACATCACAGGCGTATAACACGCCTTTATTTCCCATCATCGCTGCCAGAGCTAAAGACTTACCGCCGGCACCGGCACAAAAATCAACCACCACATTGCCTGGCTGCGCATTGGTTAGCAGGGCTAAAACTTGAGACCCCTCATCTTGCACCTCAAACGCTCCCTGTTTGAATTCAGGCAGATTAAACAACGCGACCCGTTCACTAAATTTTATCGCCCAAGGCGACAGGGCTCCATGTTCAAACGCGGCACTTTGGCCTGCCAAGCTGGCTTGCAGCTCTTCACGTTCGAGCTGAAGGGTATTTACACGAATATCCGTAGTCGCGCGCTGTTGTGCGGCTAGCATTTCGGCCTCAAGGTCTTCGCCGAGCGAGGACTTGAGCTCCGGATGTAACCATGCTGGAACCGCGTGCCGAACGTGTTCAGGCGCGCCAATCAAATCTTCGTCTTGTATTGCAACAATGTCTTGTTGCGCGAGCAATGGCTTCGGTTGGTATTTTTCTCCGGTGAAAATACTCTTGAGTGACAGGCCGGATAAATGCTGTTCGAGCGCCACCAAGTGTCGCGAATTAAGCTCAACACCAACATTCTCTAGCAAGTACTCAAGCTTTAGACGTTGGCGTAATACTGAATAAAACAATTCTGATATGGCGGCTTTATCCTTACTACCGATATAACGCCTGGAACGAAAGTAATTCGCCATCAATCGATCAGCTGGATAGCAGGTTTCGATCGATTCTGTTAGCAGTTCTATGGCGGCCTGAACTTGCGCGGGAGCTTGCATAGGATGACAGTTTAAATCTTTAGTAGATCGCGACGATGGTCCGGACTATAGCAGCTTTACCAGGCGATCTCGCGTCCATCCCAATTAAGAAATTTGCCCGAATCTTGTGCAGTAACCGACTTCGCAATCGAAACAATACGTTCAGCGGTTTGTTTAGGAGAATAGTATTTCTTAGGGTCAACCCTGCCCGCATAAGGCAACGACAAATCACCTTTGGTCGTCCCCGGATGCACGGCCAAAATTGCACTGTTTCTGTGGCTATGCCGCAACTCTCTTGACGCTGTTTTCAAAAGCATATTCAGCCCCGCCTTGGAGCTTCTATAGCCATACCAACCACCTAAGGCATTTTCTCCAATACTGCCAACCATGGCACTTAAGCTAATGTAAACGCTGGCCTGGTCTTGCTTTTTTAATCGTGGTGCGAAGTACCGCAGACACAACGCCGGTAAGACCACATTGATTCGAAAATACTCTTGCAAGACGTCCGCTTTTAGATCACGCAAACGCTTCTCTGGTGCAATGCGCTCATTGTGTAGTGCGCCAATGCAACAGATGATGAGATCAAAGCCAACTGTCTCTGCAAATTTCGACGCATAAGCCTCGAGCTCTTCCTCTTGGTAACTGCAGTTGCTTTGGTTGATCTCGGTAACTAGATAGGCGCCTTGAAGATGATCAACCAAGGCTGTGCCTATGGTTCCCTGACTGCCAATGATGAGTGCTGATTTCATATTGTTATGCTGACACGCGAGAAGTGATACATGGATGAATTTTTTTCATCCAAAAACCTTGAAAAAATTGCGGATGAAATTACATAAATGAGCGTTGGAGTCTCTAAGAGAACCAACAAGACGTCAGTCGCTGATCCAATTGATCTGGCCACTGCTACACAACCTTTATTGCTTAATTTAAGAATATTTGGAGAAACATCATGAATAGAATTGACCTTACCCCCTTGTACCGCAGCAGTGTTGGCTTTGACCGATTTGGCACCCTACTAGATGCCGCATTTCAAAGTGAGAAAAGCGCCGGCGGGTACCCGCCTTATAACATCGAAGTTGTGGAAGAAAACAACTATGCGATTACAATCGCCGTCGCTGGCTTCAAGCAAGATGAGCTTGATATCCAAGTCGAGAATGGCGTTCTCACAGTGCGTGGCAAGAAAGGCGAACAGCCGAACGCAAATTTTTTACACCAAGGCATTGCCACGCGCTCATTCGAGCGGAAATTTAATCTTGCTGATCATATCGAAGTAGTTGACGCCGACCTTCAAGATGGCTTGCTGCAGATTAGCTTAGTCAAAGAAGTTCCAGAGGCGATGAAACCCAAGAAAATCGCAATCCAGGGTACCAACTCACCAAGAGTAATTTCTCACGAAGAGAAAGCGGCCTAGATAAAGCGACATCGCTCTAAGCAAAAAGCCCCACTAAGTGGGGCTTTTTAAGTTCTGGCTGCAGGCTTACATTAGTCGTTTGCTAGAACAAGCTACTGATCAAGTAATTCACCCCAACGCGGCTTTAACTTGCTCATGCTGCTCGCGCAGGCCTGCAGGCAAGCGATCTCCGAAGCTGTCGAGATAGTCACCAAACTCATTCATTTCTTGCCGCCATTGGTCATCATTGATTGAAATCAACGATTGCCAAACATCGGGCGCAATATTTAAGTCTGCAATGTCAACACCGTCTTCAACAGGCAAATAACCGATCGCAGTTTCTGTTGCATCGGCTTCGCCTTTGCAACGCTGGATAATCCACTGCAGTACGCGCAAATTCTCACTAAAACCCGGCCATAGGAATTCGCCCTCGTCGTTTTGACGAAACCAATTCACATGAAATATCTGCGGCAGCTTGTCGGTACGCTCAGCGAAACTCAGCCAATGTGCCCAGTAGTCGGCAAAGTTATAGCCGCAGAACGGCTTCATCGCCATCGGGTCTCTACGCACTACACCGACTTCACCCGTTGCTGCAGCGGTAGTTTCTGAAGCCACGCTGGCACCAATTAAAACACCGTGCTCCCATGATTTTGCTTGGTACACCAGCGGTGCCAATTCGCGTCGACGACCACCAAATACGATTGCCGAAATGGGGACACCTTCAGGCGCTTCCGCCAGATTGGAATAGGCTCTATTCTCTTTGGCCGAAACCGTAAAGCGTGAATTTGGATGGGCTGCAGGGCCGACATCTTCACTATAGGGTCGACCCTTCCAGTCGGTACTCGGCGCGCCTTCTTTTTTGTCTTCCCACCAGGGTTGATTGTCTTCGGTAGTTCCTACATTAGTGAAGATGGTATTTTGTTTGATCATGTCAAACGCGTTACGGTTAGTTTTGCGATTAGTGCCTGGCACCACACCGAAATAACCAGCCTCAGGGTTAATCGCGCGCAGCTGACCTTGTTCGTCCATATGCAGCCAAGCGATATCATCACCAAGCGTCCATATCTTCCAATCCGCATACTTTTCCGGCGGGATCAACATGGCCAGATTGGTTTTGCCGCATGCAGAAGGAAAGGCCGCTGCAATATAGTGAGTCTCACCGGCTGGGCTTTCGAGCCCTAAAATCAGCATATGTTCAGCAAGCCAGCCTTCGCGACGAGCTTGCCAGCTAGCGATCCGCAGCGCATGACATTTCTTGCCCAGCAAGGCGTTGCCGCCATATCCAGAGCCGTAACTCATAATGCTAAGCTCTTCAGGGAAATGCATGATGAAACGTCGCTCAGGATCTAATTCGCCGGTGGAATGTAGGCCACGTACAAAGGTGTCCTCTTCCTCGATTCGGCGCAATGCAGCACTCCCCATGCGGGTCATCAACTTCATGTTAGCGACCACATAAGGGCTATCGCTAATTTCAACGCCGCAGCGAGAAAACGGTGATTCTACCGGCCCCATGCAATAAGGAATCACGTACATGGTACGTCCCTGCATGCAGCCCCGATACAAGTCAGTCATCTTTTGCTTGGCTTGTTCGATCGGCATCCAGTTATTATTGTCCCCGGCGTCCGCTTGGTCTTCGGTACAAATAAAAGTGAGATGCTCTACGCGCGCTACATCTTGAGGATCGGAACGGTGGAGATAACAGTTGGGATGGGTTTGGGAATTCAACTCGGAGAGAGTTCCCTCGGCCAACATAAGATCAATCATATTCTGGAACTCAGCATCGCTGCCGCTACACCAGACTGTTTGCTTTGCTTGCGTCAACTCTGCAGCCTCAGCTACCCAGGCTGCTAACGCTTCATTTTTCGTGGTCATACTCGTGTTTTATTGTGTATGCGCCTGAGCACTTAAATTGCGTCACACAAAGGCTGTGGAAGGGCCTGATGACAAAAGCGCTCTTGGCAGGGTCGCGTATTCTAACAATGTGAAATGGCGATTCCTACCGCAAAAAGGAGATTGGCGGCATTCATGCAGCGAATTCAGAGCTTTTTGAGGTGAAGCTCCAAGAAAGTATCGACGGCTAAGCTAGCCTCGACTTGGAATGCGCAAGCGCTGGCCTACATAAATGGTTGATCGTCGCGTCAGCCGGTTTGCGTCCAACAGCGAGCTGCAAGATACCTGGTACCGATTGGCGATACTGCAAGCTGTTTGACCGCGACTCACGGTGTGCCAGGCATTGTCGCCCGACACAATAACCCGCTGGCCAACTTGCAGTAGGCTGCGTCGATTTAAACCATTGAGAGCTAAAAATTCACCACAGCGCATACTGAAACGATTAGCAATCTGGCATGCGGTATCGCCGCGTTGCACTCGATAACTCTGGGTATTGCCGCTACTGGATTGGGCAACTGAGGCACTCGCGGTGCCACCTGAGACGCCGATGCCGCCATTGCTGGTTGGCACTTTCAAGCGTTTGCCCGCGTATATCGTGCCGCGCTTATTGAGCTTGTTTAAGCGTCGAAGCGCTGAGCATGAGGCTCGATATTGCTCAGCGATACCGCAGGCCGTTTGACCGGAGCGTACTCGATGCCAAACGTATCCGGGCTTTTCAAACTCGGCGGGTAGTTTTGCCATAGCCGCGAGCTGAGCACTCCAGCCAGCTTCTCGAAATGGTAGTTTCAGGCGAAACCCTTTCGGCACCAGTGCTCTATCTTGCCAAACAACCTTTTTAATTGCGGGATTTAGGCGTTCTAGTTGATCACGGCTTACCCCGAGTTCAGAACTCAGTCGTTTGACCGACGTGGCGCGATCGAGATCGACACCGTTGTGTGAATAAATCCGCGTATCTTGTGTCTCGGGCAAAGCAGGAAAGAAGGCATCGACGTTCTTAGCTACATGACGGGCTGCCAGAAAGCTGGCGTAAAAATTTTTCACCGCCGTTTGAAAGTTTGGCGAGCGATATTCGAGCAGTAGCCGCTCGTAACTGAGACCGACTTGTTTAATTGCTCTTTGCATCCCTCTTACACCGTAGTTATAGGAGGTAATTACGAAAGGGTTTAAGTTACTGGCGTTAACCGCATGACCGTTCTCAAATGCCGTTTCGCTTAAACGATCGACACTGTCGCGAAAGTACTTCGCCGCCGCATAGGTGGCCCGATCGGGATCGTAACGCTCATCGACTGCGTGCGTCACCTTTAACCCCAAGGCTCGCCCTGTGCTCGGCATGATTTGCCAAAGACCTGCCGCACCAACGTGGGATAAGGCCTCAGGGTTGAAGGCTGATTCCACAAACGGAAGGTACTGTAATTCAGGGGTCAAGTTTTGCTGTTCCAAAGCGTCAAGGATTGTGGGTCGATACAACTGAAATTGTTGCAGCGCTTTTGCCATTCGATCTTGATTTCCAGACTGGCACCGAATTCGTTCAGAAGCTCTGGTCATCTCTGAAACGGGCTGCCCAACAAATAAACCCTCCAAATACTTTTGCGCGCTAGAGAGTGCTTGCTTGTTGCGAATGCGCTCGGCGGTGCGCACGAGCTCTTTTTTAAGACGCTTGCGTTCGCGGTCAATACTGTCGCCCTTTCTGCTGCGGCGACATCCCTCGTTGCGCGACAAGGTGGAATAGACTCGATGCGGATTGTCCTTATCATGAAAAATCGCAGTATTAGTGTCCCAACGGCTGAAGACTTCAACCCAAAAACTGACACGTGGTAACAGCGACTCTGGGCACGAAAAGGTTTCGTCGCACTGCAGTGGGTAGTTTCCGACCGGTTTATCGAGCGGCTTGGCCGCCGACTTGGCAGTTCCGCTGAACGACGCCAACACAGACACAAGCAGCAGCGCAGTGAATCCATGCAAGAACGAACTCAAATTGATTGTTTTTAACTTCATTATTGTAACGACCGTTGCTCCGGATTAACCCTAACAGGCCAGCATCATGCAATTTTCACGCCTGTCGCTTCGCTGATCACTAGACACCTTGATAATAAGTCGGGCGTAATTTATTTCAACAAACGTTGGAAAAATTACAAAAATTTATTTCCGCGGCATTTCTAGAAAACCTTGAACACAAGCTGTTGATCGGTGAACGGCTAAACTGCGACGTACAA
>CALJJR010000126.1 GCA_937973905.1 uncultured Arenicella sp.
CTCTGATTTTGTTACCATATTTGGCTAAGAAACCTCCCTCGCTGTAGGCGCGGTCTAGCAAGCTAATGTTCTGTTGGTGTTTTTTACTTCCATAAAACGTCGCGCTTTTCTTTTCCAATTCAAGCCAGTAATGATCCCCACTGTTCTGACAATAAACGGTTGAATTGCTCAGGTTTTTATTTCTGAATATGTTCAGCGTGTGCAATTCAGTCGTAGTGTGGTTTGTTTCCTCGCCCTTAATGTTTAGCTTCAACAGATAAACAGGTCGCGGAATTTTGAATGGATGAAGATTTTTTAGGCCGCTGGCTCTTTTTGCTTGGGTAAAAAATATCTCAAGCTCCGAACCCGACCCTCCAACAAACCAAGATTCCAACACGCCACTCTGATGAAAATATTCATGACTTTTAATAAACGCCATGTCTTTATCATATTCGTCCACTACCACATATTCGCTGTTTTTGCCTACGTACAGTAAGAAATAGTTCTCTCCAACTATCCGTAATCCACCTAACTTAATGTTGCCTCGGCGTTTCCACAGCGAGTGCACACTGAATTTTTCAGTGGCGAGATCAAACATATAAATATCGCTGGTGAATGTGTTGTACTCAATAAGCGCAAATCCTCCCTTGTAAGAGAGCAGGCTGCTTCCAAATTTGGAGTTCGTCAACTTATCAGGGAAGGCGATCTCTTTTACTTTAATCTCTGTTTGCTTGTCAGTGAATAATTCCCCTTGAATCACAGTGCGATTCTGATTATCCAGCAAGTAGACAGATCGTTGCCCTGCTAAACCCTCCAAAAACCCAGCTTGAGATATGGCTCGGTCTGGCTTGGTAACTCCTAGTGACAAGTCTGCATCATCTATACTGATAAAATATTCAACATCAGACCCGAATTGAAAATTCGTGCTTCGATGATATAGATACGAACCATCGTTGTTGCTTGTATCTACCGCAACAATGTTGTAGTGACGGATTTCTTTTTCTGCATCCCATACCGTTTTTGCTGCTGGTGAACCAAAGATTGAGGTGCTTGCGATGGATAGCGCAAGACCAATACCTATTAATGATTTCATTTTCACACCTTTTATTATTTACAACACTCACAATACTGAACTTGTCTGGTTTTAAATGCCGCTTCCCCAGACCAATTTTCATTGATACCTGTCCCTGCCGGGCTTAAGCCTTTGTAAAACCAGTCAGCGATATCATTACAATCTTTGCGTTCACTTTTATAGTCCTGACATGCTATTGCACTGGTAAATTTACTGCCTTCACCATCGTTTAGGTGTGGGCATGGCAGAGGGTAAGCAAGTGTACAGGAATTAATTATTTCTTCCCTTAAGGCAAAATCGCATCTACCTTGGTCGCTTCCACGAGTTTGATAGCACACATCATGTCTATTGCATGCAGGGCCACCTGTTGCTCCCGGCATTTGGTCTGGAACACCCCAAATAGGCTCAAATCCAGGTCTGAATCGAGTAAATCGTTCAAGCTGAAGATTGTTTAATAATCTTGACTCCGTCAATCTTTGTGGCGATGGTCCACTGCAACCATCAATACTGTGGGGCGTAGAGTTATTAACCCCGCTAGAGCTACAATACTACCTTAGATAGTTGTACGCTTCTCGTGCATCATTGAGTGGGGTTTCGCCGACTATTGGAAAGTTCCACAAATCATTGACACTGTTTGGTGTAACCGCTATCTCAGATATCTTCTGAGAAGCAACTTTTATAGTTAAAACTCAAACTCTTGAGATACCTATTTGGCGCTAACGCATTCAGCGCATTAGGGGAGTGCAGCGTTATCGCCAGCCCTTACGAAGTTGATGGCAAGGTTATTGGTACGTTAGGTGTGATAGGCCCAACACGCATGGCTTATGACTCGGTGATTTCGGTTGTGGATATTACGTCAAAATTGCTCTCTCAAGCTCTGTCTGGCGCTTCGAAAAATTAGTCTTTCTCTCACTGTTTGATATTCTATCAAACTCTATTTTACTTGGTGCTTGCGATACAGTTCGAAGTCAAATGCACCTTCTTAGTAAGAATACAAAGAGTGCATCTTATAGGCTTATCTTGTAGCGTATTTGCCAACGCTAGTACCCTCACATCGAAAAGCTTAAACTGGCCGACTAACTTATAGATACAGAGGTAAAGAATGGACAAGAAGTTCGATATTGTGGTGTACGGCGCGACGGGCTTTACCGGTCGTTTGGTGGCGGAGTACCTGCACAACCGGTACGGAAACCATTCAGACGTGATTTGGGCAATGGCGGGTCGCAGTACTGAAAAATTGAGTGCAGTGCGCGATGAAATGGGGCTGCCTGAAGATACTCCTTTGGTGGTCGCCGATTCGAACGATAGCGCGTCGATGCAGAACATGGTTGATAACACAAAACTTGTTCTTACGACTGTTGGGCCTTATCAGTTATACGGCTCAGAACTGGTAGGCTTGTGCGCGAAGTCAGGCACTGATTATGTCGATTTGTGTGGTGAGCCATTCTGGATGCGCCAAATGATTGATGAGCATGAAGCAACCGCCAAAGCGTCTGGCGCGCGCATTGTTTTCTCTTGTGGCTTTG
>CALJJR010000127.1 GCA_937973905.1 uncultured Arenicella sp.
ATGCTCAACAACTGATGTTCTTCACCTCTTACTATTGGTGCCAATTCTCAATAGTTAAAGCCATTGTCAAATAACCGCGTTTAGGCAACCTTGCTTAAATTGATTAACCCCGATCTCAGCAGAGCCTCATCGTGCCGTCTCTCGTTAAACCACCAAAGCAAGTAAACATATGTCATTTATTCTATACTGAGGCAAAAGCTCCCGAAGAGAGGATCGTTCATGCCGCCGTTAAATCAATTTCAAAAGACAGTCATTGCCCTTGCTGTGGGGCACGCTTTGCTGCCGAGCAATCTTCAAGCCGCGACGATCACTGTTGATACCAGCAGCATCTCAAGCAACGCTGGGGATTGTGATATCTACGACGCGTTTGATGCCGCCAATAGTGATACTGTTGTCGCAGGGTGTGTCGCAGGCGATCCAGGTTCAGATACCGTCGTTCTTCCAGACGATGCCTACATCACTTTAAACAGCTCTGTTAATAGCAATGAAGTTGGCCTACTCGTCTCTACTGAGATCACTCTTCAAGGCAATCGTTCTAGGATAAGAGGCTCTGGAGAAAAAAGACTGATTGACGTGTTGGCGACGGGCAGCTTAGCGATTAATAATGCGGATATGCGATATGGTCGGCTAACAAGCAATGACGTAGGGGGAGGCGCAGCGGTTCGTGTAACTCAGGGTACACTCTCCATCAGCGACTCGACTCTTCGTGGCAGTTCGGTAACAACCAATGGAGGATCAATAAAACACGGTGGGGCAATCTTAGCCTATGCCTCGAGCGTCTCTTTGACAGGCGTATATGCGAGCAACAATCGATCGTCAAGCACGCTGACAGACAGCAGACCCTATGGAGGATTCTTACGCGCCGAAGCCGGCTCTACCATCACGATAAATGAAAGTTATCTTAGGAGCAATTATGCGAGGCAAGGATATGGCGGAGCGATTTCGGGCCTAAATTCTCAAATTACAATAGACGATTCCATATTGAGACGTAATTCTGCTGGCGAAAAAGGAGGCGCCATTCATAGCAAATATGGCAATGTTTCAGTTGCTTCAACCTTGTTTAAAACAAACCGAGGTGGCGAATTCTCGGAAACTGGCGAAGGCGGAGCCATTGCAATTACGGGCGCCACCTTATCAGTGTCTGCGCAATCAAATTTCAGCCAAAATAGCTCAGGTTACAGAGGCTCAGCAATATCCGTGTATGGCGATGGTGCAGTGCTAAATATGCGTGACTCGTTTGTCTATAACAATAGGCTCTATTCCCCTGGGGACAGTGTAATTAGTAAGGGTGGTGCTATATCTATTGATGCAGACAACTCATCTGACTTTAGCACTATCACAAACAGTACCGTCTCTGAAAATTTTGCCAACCAGGCCCAAAATATACTCATCAGCGGCGGCGAATTGGGAATTTACAACTCAACAATAATCGCTTCCGGCGGTGAATACTTTGGTGGTGGGCCCATCGATATTCGCGCGAAAGAAAATACCGGGGGCACGGCCCTATTCGCCGAGAATAATTCAATAGTAAAGATCTCGAACTCGGTGTTTACTCAGTCAAGGGATATAGAGCCGCTCATCAATATCATGCCAGGCAGTCTTTGCGAGATTAGCGCTACCGCTGTTTTGAACAGAAACACCAATAATCATTTTGCCGATGACAGTTGCGATGGGGTTAACGATGGAGACCCGTTGCTATCGCGCCGTACAAAAATCAATTCGGAAGAAAGAATAGAGGTCTCGGTAGGAAGATTAAACTCAGAGGGAGAAGCAGATAGAACCATTATTCTACCCTCGAAGTACTATGGCTATATTCCGCGCTTTGATAGCCCATTAATCAATGCGGGAGACATCACAGTATGCTCAGGCGATATCGTAGGAGGCGAAGATGCGAGGAGCCTGCCTCATGCGGGCCCAGCATCTGCGTGTGACATTGGTGCGATTGATTCGCGCGAGGTGGTGATCTTGGTGGATAGCAAGGAAGACGGGGTGCCCGATGATCTTGCTGTGTGCACTCTGCATGACGCATTAATCAATGCCCAACAAGGTGGCGAGCTCATCCGCTTTCCTAACCCAGTTAGCGCTCAAAATATGCCGCGTACTGGCTCAACCTGTGAAATCTCTTATGATCAAACGATTATTCGTTTCGACCCAGCGGTGTTCCCCACATCAGCCAGCCATGAACTCCAATTACAGCCGGGCCCATTTGGCGAATTACCACAGATTAACGGTTTAGTTTCAATTCAAGGCCCCGGGCAGACGGTTCTAGAAATAAAAGGAGGCGGCGCCACAGGGATTCTTAGATCTAAGTACGCAAGTCTCGACATTAGTGATTTAACCATCAGTGGTGGACAAGGAGATGGAGGCGAGGGTGATGGAGGCGGGGCGATTTACTCAAGGTCTACCGACCTGACTCTCGATCGGGTGACCGTTACTAAAAACAGCGCTATATTTGATAGCGGTGGCGCCATTACGCTGAGTAGATTGACCAGCGCTACATTCACCGATTCAACAATATCCGATAGTTATACCGGCGGCGAAGGCGGCGGCGTTTACATTGCAAGACAGTCTGCGCTGGTCCTCAACCGAACCACCATAACTGGTAACTCTGCGATGGGGTTTAATTCGTCGGAAGGGCGAGGTGGTGGCTTATACGTGGGTGGTGAAAGCAAATTAACCATGGTAAACAGTACTGTCTCCGGCAATAGCGCCACACTAGGCGGCGGAGTATTTTTTGAGAGCTCAGAGGCAGACGTGCTGCACAGCACGATTACCGACAACATGTCGACTTCTTACGGAGCCGGTCTATACATTGTTGAGGACCGGAAATACAACCGTGATATAAATTTTGTGAGCAGTATACTGGCGGGCAATAAGTCCATGGCAAACCTTGGTAATGAGCTTGTGATTCAAGATGACGGGAATAGTCCAGTAGACCCTAGGCTCAACATTACTTTTGAGCAGAGCTTATTTGGTTCAGCGGAGTCCGACTATTCACAAGCCTTAATCAACCTTAATCCAAGTGCGGCTCAAGTTATTTTTTCACCGGGTAGTATCGTAGCAACGAGCTTGGATGCTGGCGGTGGCGCAAATCCCAATAGCACAGCAATTGCACAAATATTACGGCCACTAAGTGGCTCATTACTCAAGGTGCATGAACTTGTTAGTGGCAGCCCAGCGATTGATGCAGGAGCAATAATGGGTGAGTGTCGCGTTGCTACAGATCAACTTGGTAGAGCACGCGGTGGTGAAACCTGTGATATGGGTGCAACGGAAATCTTGGTG
Source organism: uncultured Arenicella sp. (assembly GCA_937973905.1). Taxonomy (GTDB): domain Bacteria; phylum Pseudomonadota; class Gammaproteobacteria; order Arenicellales; family Arenicellaceae; genus Arenicella. The sequence continues at coordinate 3,286 of CALJJR010000127.1, forward strand.
AACGACGATGTCTTTTTTATTATTCGCGCAGCCAATGGCAACGTAATTGCGATTCCATTGTAATTACCAAGACCTTCACGCTTGAGTATCACCCTTGAAGTCGAGCGTGATACTTAAACAAGCAGCGACAATCCTCAGATTGATTAGTTCTCGGGTAATCCATGGGGTAAACCAGACATTGGCTTCAAACTTTACCAAGGAAGCGGCGACATCATGCAATGCGGCAAAGATGTCTTTGTTTTTCGAATTCAGCTAAGGAAATTGGGTTTCTCATTGTTCTGAACTTTCCAGTTCTATCGAGATTCAAACGCCATTAGTTCATCCGATAGAAAATCATACACGCGGCGGATTCTGCGGTTGGTACGTAGTTCGCGATGCGACGTTAACCAAAGCTCGTAAGGAAACGCCAGCTTCCTCGGTAGGACTCGTTTAACCCGAGGTTCGATTTCACCCACTTCATTCGCCATCAACCCAATACCCACCCCCTGTTTAACCAACTCCCATTGCACTAAATGATTTTCTGAGTAGAGAGAAAAATGACTCATATCAAGGTCTAAACCAAGCGCATTAAGCGCTGACAGATACACGGAGCCCCGATCAAACGCGATAAACTTGGCTCGCTGGAGATCAACGGTGCTTTTCATCCCTCCGAGCTCTTGCAGATACTCATGCGCCGCATATAAGCCTGCTGAACCCGTGTACACCTTTTTACTAATCAACTCTTCTTGCGTTGGTCGGTAACCACGCACCGCGATATCAGCCTCGCGGCGCTTTAGATCGGTGGTGGCATTTTCCGAGATCAACTCAATTTCGATCTCTGGCTCGGCTTTTTGCAGGCGGTCGATGATTGGCGGCAGAATAAAGGCGGCGGTCACCTCGTTGGCGGTGATCGCGATGGAACCCTTAATCGTTTCAGCCTTGCCCGCTGCCGCCAAAGAAAAACGATTCGCTGCGTCTCTCATCTCGCGTACGTGCGCTAACAACTCAATACCACCTGGCGTTAATTCCGGCCCACGCCCACTGCGTTCAAACAGGGCAATTTTCAAATCGCTTTCCAGTGCTGCTATCTGTCTACCGATCGTGGGCTGCGAAGTCTTAAGCACTTTGGCTGCTGCGGATAATGAGCCGGACTCAGCGGTCGCCAAAAATGCCTTTATGTAATTCCAGTTTAGGCTACTAAATTCACTATTCATTTATGTATAACAGACCTGCGTAATCTTGGATTGTGTAAACATATACGCATAGCTAAGATCACGCAACTTCATCCACTAGAGAGAACACTCCCATGACTACGACAGAAGCCCGTTTTTGGGATAGGTGGGCAAATCGTTATGCCAACAAGCTTGTCCCAAACCAGAGCGCCTATGAAAAAAAGCTCGCCAAAACTAGAGAGTACTTAACAACAGAATCAAACGTTTTAGAACTCGGCTGCGGTACCGGTAGCACTGCGTTAGCACACGCACCATACGCTGGTCATATTCTTGCGACTGACTACTCTACAAAAATGATCGCGATCGCACAGCAAAAAGCACATGCGCGCAACATTCAGAACATCAGGTTTAAACAAGCAACTGCGGAGCAGATTCTAAATGAAAGCGATTTTGATTTAGTGATGGCACACAGTTTGCTGCATCTTATTGAAAACCGAGACATGTTAATCCGGAATACTTTTCAGGCGCTGAAACCAGGCGGTTGGTTGGTACAAAACACACCTTGCCTAGGTGATCACAAGGCATTCTTAAGCGCGATATTTCCGCTTGCTCGAGCCTTGAAATTGGTGCCGCGTATCAATGTGTTCAAGAAACGGGAGCTGCTCGAATCTCTATCCACCGCTGGCTTCATCCTTGAATATGAGTGGCAACCAGACCCCGATACCGTATTCATCATAGCCAGAAAGCCCGTAAACCCTCAGCTGAAACAAGGAGACAAACATGAAAATTTTTGATGCTTACAACACAGAACGGCGCGCCCTTCTGTCTAAGCTCTGGGCCTTTGTACTGGTGAGTATTGTGTTGCACGATCTTCAAGGCGCGCTAAACCTAAGTGCTTTACAAGAAGTAGATAGGAGTAGTATTTCGACAAGTTCGGCGCCGTTGTATTGGTTTCTGACAGGCAGCCTCTTATTGCAATTGCAACTGGCGATGATTGTCCTGACGCGGCTACTCCCTACAAGAATCAATGCTTGGGCTAATTTTTTAATGGCAGCTGTGACGATTTTCTTACTCGTGTCACAAGCTAAGTTTGAATTAAAAGATCAATTACTCGTGATGTTTCAACTCACAGCATTGTGCGCGATTATTTGGTTTGCATGCCTGCAAAGAAAATTTGATCAATTTGCGTTTCTTCTCGCACCGACGGTGAGGTGAGTTAGATAAACGGAAGCTAGATACGCCGAATAGGTAATACGTACAGATCAGTCGTTGTCGTCTCCAGGCTCAGACCTCTGGTTGGCAAGGTCATCAAGTTCATCTTGCCAACCATCGATCAGATCACGCAGCTGCGCACGACTACTTTGGCGCTCTGAGGTTCGGCTTCTTTGGTGCACACCACCACGCCGCATAAGCGGAGATCTCGCGACGGGGTTTCTTGGCGCATTGGTATTTTGGATTCGTCTAGGCATTGTTCTGCTCCCGTTGCAATTCATTGATCGACAGTTGATAAAAGTCGATATCCGGTTGTTTTCTAATGAGCTGCTGATAACTCTTAGTCGCAAGCAAAAACTCCGGCGCAGCCCAAGTGCGCTTGAAGGCAAACTTTTTTGGTAGATCGCTGTAGAGAGATTTCGGAGCGCGCCACTCTTGCTCCATCTTTTTCACTTTCCAGCCCGATCGATCGGTGTGATAGAAAACTCTATCTATTCCAAGCTCATCCTTAATGAAGCTAATTGCCGCCATCATCATCGCTTCGGCCCATATCGCGCGATAAGCTTGCATCCATCGTGTGTACTTGAGCCGCCGTTTGCAGCGCACACAACCACAACGTTGGTATCTGCGTTCCCACCACATCACATAACGGGCACCGTCACTCTGTATCTCTTCAATGAGCGCTTCGTTGCTTACGAAGTCGAGGTCAATGCGAGCCCAAGCCAGCGTTTCACGAAAGTTTGGATTATTCAGCGGCCGCTGCACGGGGTGATTTGACGTAGGACCATTCAACGTATCAGTGCCGGTACCATCGACGTAGGCTTTATAACGACGTTGATGCTCCATTGGCAGGTTGAGTTGCAGGACTAAATTCTCGCCAAACCGAGATGTTTGAAACCAACGACGATTTGAACGACCACCCCATCGCGATACTGATAACAAGAAAGGCTGCGAGGGCTCCTGCCACACCGCAGAAAGATCTTGCGCTGAAATAACTCCATCGCCATTCTTGGCGGCCACGGTTTTCACCAAGGGGTGATTGGTTAAGTTTTTTAAGCCAGAGCTTTTCAATGCGCGAATCGGGGCCTCCCCATCAATAAGCAAGGATAAAAGCCTTGGCGCATATGCGCCCTTGAAGTACCGATAATGCGTCTTACCCTTTGGCAAACAGGCAATCACTTCGTCCAACAGTTCCGCTTTCATTTTCTTCAGTTCGCTTTTTTGTTTACGTTTAAGGTTTCACTGCAGCCTGAAACCTTAGGGTGCTCTCACACCCTAAGTTCCTCAGCCTTTAATGCAGATCACCTGCCTTAAGGTGTGAACAACATCAACCAGATCAGTTTGATTGGCCATAACTTGGTCGATGTCTTTATACGCCGCTGGAATCTCATCAATAACCGACTTGTCTTTGCGGCATTCCACGCCGGTGGTTTGAGCTTCTAAATCCTCCTGACTAAAAAGTCTTTTGGCTTTAGATCTGCTCATCACGCGGCCTGCGCCATGTGAACAAGAACAAAACGAAGTTTGGTTTCCTTTACCGCGCACAATGAATGATTTCGCACCCATGCTGCCCGGGATAATTCCAAACTCGCCTTCGCCTGCACGAATAGCGCCTTTTCGAGTCACAAACACACTTTCACCAAAATGGAATTCTTCGGCCACATAGTTGTGGTGACAGTTGATGGCTTCTTTGGTAACGGTGAAATCAGGTAAACGCTTTTTTAGTACGTTTAAAATCAAACGCATCATCTCGCGGCGATTTGTCATTGCATAATCCTGCGCCCACTGAACAGCTTCAATGTAATCGTCGAAGTATTGAGTTCCTTCGTTGAAGTAGGCCAAGTCACGATCAGGAAGATTCATCTGAATCTTTTCCATATCGCGTCGAGCCAACTCAATAAAGTGTCGACCAATCGCGTTACCCACTCCGCGACTACCGGAATGCAGCATCACCCAAACATCTTCGTTTTCGTCCAAGCACACTTCAATGAAATGATTGCCACCGCCTAAGGTTGCCAACTGGCGCACCCAGGTTTGATAAGGTTTTTTCTGCTTGGCTTTCAGTTTCGGATGCTTTTCCCAGATTCTGCTCAAGCCTCCAGATAAGGCTCGCACGGTGGAGTCCGGCACGGCATCATACTTATGCATATTGAAACCGACTGGCACCTCGCGCTCGATAGCACTCCGTAAACCACGCAAATTGTCCGGCAATTGATCCGCGCTAAGGCTCAATCGAATCGCGTTCATTCCGCAACCAATGTCGACACCCACCGCCGCAGGAATAATCGCTCCCTTGGTTGGAATAACCGAACCGACGGTAGCTCCTATTCCACAATGCACGTCCGGCATGGCCGCAATGTGCGAGTGGATAAACGGCATTTGCGCCATGTTCACCAATTGCTGGTAAGCCGAATGTTCAATGTCTTCGGTATACACCTTCACCGGTACACGGCCTTTAGTAATATTAGTTAATACGGGCATGTCGCCCTCCTGTAATTAAGTTAGTCATTGCGATGACTACATTGAGCACATCGCAATGACTCTTTTGCATCAAACCTGCAATTTGACGGTGTCTTTCATCAAGCCGTCCAAACCATCGTATACGCTGATTCGATCAACTTTTTCGACTACCTTCTCCAACGCTTCAATTTCTTTCAGTCGCAAGAGTGTAGGGTTTTCATCCATCAGTTTCGCAGTGTTCAATAGTGATCGAGTCGCAGCAGTTTCCTCGCGACGCTTGATCACGTTTGCTTGTGCAGCTTTCTCAGTTTGTACAACTTGGTTGAGAATATCTTTCATCTCGCCAGGCAAGATGATGTCTTTCACACCCAGACTGTTCAACTTGATACCGTACTCAGCCAAACCTTTCACAACGTTTCGGTACAACTCGCTGTTTAAGGCTTCTTTGTCGGCCAATAGCGCGTCCAGAGTTCGAGTACCTACTGCTTCTCGCAAAACAAACTGCAGTTCGCGATACAAATAGTCTTCGTAATCTTTCAGCTGCAAACGGGCACGCACAGCGTCGAGCAATTGGTAGCTGGCTGACAAATTCATGCGCAAGCTCACACGGTCTTTAGTCAAGATCTCTTGACCAACGACCTCCAAGCTTTGCAAACGTAGATCCGCCAGTTCAACCTTAATGCTTCGATTGACTCGCCAGTAAGCGTATAAGCCGGCTGACAAAGTATCGACCAATGCGCCATCTACCCACAACAAACCCAGTTGCTTAGACGCAACTTCTGCGGGATAAACAGCGTCTGCAGCACCTTCGATACCACGACCGCGTACCAATACGTTGACCAAAGACGCGTCTACTGCATAGTCTTCACGAGTATCAATTCGTCGAATTTCCAACTCGCGAGCGTCTGCCCAATAGACGTAGCGTTGGCCACTTTTGAGCACGCTTTTAAGCGCTTTACGTTGATAAACCAGCGCCACTTCATAGTCGCCCAAATCAACGACCTGCAAGCATTGCTCGCGCAACGCTTGGTCGGCTGCTGATTTGCTATCGATTAATGCCAGCAAAGCTGGGTCTGAGACCTGCGCCGCGTTTGCATTAACAATACGTAGCTTTGCTCCCCAGATAGTCAGTCGATAAACGCCAGCCTCTAAGACGCGAACAATTCGCTTATCTTTGAATACCAGGCCTCTCTCAGTTTCTGCGACAACAACTTTTCGATAAATCATCGCTCACCTCTCTTTGTTAAATATATGTTGTTATTGTTAATAAAAGTCATCGTGAAGAAGCTCCCAACGCGCTCGCGACGGGCTCACCATCAAGCATCAGTTTGAACAATGTTTGGCTTTGTAAAACCGCCTGTCTTGAACCTGCTTCCTAAATCCCGCTAAGGGAATTGCAGCAACCAAGCCTTACATTGCTCGCGCGGATGCCGTCACGGCTTGCACTAGTCTCGAACTCGCTGCGGTGCAAAAACTCTCGAATCTGACTCGCGTCGTCATAGAGCGGTTTTCAGCACCGCTGAGAGAGCTTCTCACTTTGATAAATGCGCTTTCACGCTGTTTGTGATTTGGCAGGATTCGAACCTGCGCCAAACGAGTCATGAACTCGTTGCTCTAACCCACTGAGCTACAAATCGAGTTGGTAATGGGATTCGAACCCATAACTCCTGAATCCAAGTTCAGTGCTCTACCTGACTGAGCTATACCAATCACGTTCAACACCTTGCTTATTTGAGGTATACCGCAATCCCAAAGGGGCGGCACCAGGCTGGACTCACGAGCCAGCGTTCGTTACAAATAACCAAGCTTGTAAAACTCTTTCATATGCTGCTTGCTTGATGGCCAAACCGAGCGATCTTGTCAGCTGAATTACTACCAGCCCACGCCAAAGGTCTAATTACAGCGTCCAAATTGGTCACACCTTTCACATAGCCAACCGCTTGTTTGGCCACTGAGTTGGAAGCATGTTGTTGGTCGGCATTGATATCCAAGTGGATTTCAACCTCACGACTGCGTAACACATCCAACAACTCCGAAAAGCACTCAACACATTTATACGTTTCAGCCAACAAGCGTTGATTTGGCTTGCATGGCTTTTGGTCATACACACGCTCAGTTTCGGTGTAGCTGAAAATCTTGCAGCCTTGTGAATTGTTGATGTGAACTACCAACACCACTGCATATCGCGCCCAATTCTCATACGTCTGCCTTGGTAAATTAAAGCGACGATGTAACACGCTATCCGCACCGATATAAACCTTGCCTTGCGTTTTTTCTAAATACTGTTCAATTGCGTTTTTCTGTTCATCGTTAAACATCTCTCTCCTCCCGGTTATCCCCTTAAAAAGTGGCACCCTTGGAGAGATTTGAACTCCCACCTGATTGATTCGTACTCAATAGCTCTGCCAATTAAGCTACAAGGGTGTAGTGAAGAGATTTGTAGGCCGGTCGTTAGGCCGGCGGAGGCGTCCCTCCCAAAGCGCTGTGCGGCTATCTGCCGGTGCGACGCTACTCAACACAAATACAAACTGTATTTCACAAGTCATTGCACTTTGATGCCAATACCTTCAGCACAACTACAAGTCTCCCGTTTTCGATAACGGCGAACCGTTAACGCTGTCGTTTTCTACAGGTGATCCAGTCCTGCCGGGTCGAACCTTTCGGCACACCCAATTTGATTGAAAATATGCAAACCGAGTTCAAAATCTAAGCTACATACCGGTCTGACGAGATTGCTTCGCAGTGCTCGCAAAGGAACGGTATTGCTTAGTTCGGGCTGCCTCGCTGTAACACCCTCTAGTCGTGCAACAACAAAACTTCTTCTTTGTCTTCGGTTACTCCAAATTAGTCACGACCAAAAAAAAGCCCAGCGTTTTGGCGCCAGGCTTTTCGATAACAAGCAACATGCGTTGCCGTGTCTCGTTACCTAGCACCGATAGCAATCCTCAAAATTTTTCTCCGAGCGGTTCTCAGCCTGAAGTCGAGCAGCAAGCTGCGGCACGATTGCATAAGGGTTCAAACAGGTTTGGTGTTTCGCTAATAAATTCATGGTTACTTACGTGATTCGGTAGGCATAAAAAAAGCCCGGTTGTTACGCCAGGCTTACGTTTACATTCCCATTCTAGAATTGGGAAGGTGTTAACGTGAGCCTAACAAGGACGATCCTCGCCGTTTTCAATGCTTAAACCGCCGAGTGCACAATATCCGGCCTGCGAGTTATTCGCATGGATCGTTATCAAGCTTGTTGGTTTTGGTAAAAACATTTCTTTGTGTCTGTGTGTTTTAAATTGTTGCGAAGCCAATCTTCGCAACTCGACGGCGCGGCATGCTACGCTCAAAAAAAAGATTGTCAAACCTTTTTTGGAAAAAAATTATCGTATCTGTTCGATGCCTATTCCATTTTTAGCTTAATAATTTTGATTTGTTTCTAAAATATCTATTATTTTCAAAAGCTTAAACCATCATCAACAAGAGAGATCGTTTGTAAAATTAATTTCTGAACTAGCGCACCAGATTCCTTCACGAACACTAGGGAAATTTTTACGTCGTAGATCAGATTGTTTTTTTGTCGTCGATACTCAGCCCACCCCCATGGCTAGGATGGGGTTTG
>CALJJR010000128.1 GCA_937973905.1 uncultured Arenicella sp.
GTTGCCAGTTTTGAGAAAAAACAATCGCGCGTTGATCGATTCATGAAAGGCGGTAAGCAACAAGTACGCGACCCAGAACCATATCGGGACTCTCTAACCGCCTTTAACGATTTGATTAATCGTTACCCCAACAGTATTTACACCCCTGACGCCAAGCAACGAATTGTTTACATTCGCAATCAATTGGCGGAACGAGAGCTGGCAGTTGCGCAGTTTTATTTCAACTCAAAAACTTATGTCGCTGCGGTCAACCGCTGCAAAAACATCGTCTATCAATTCGAAACAACACCCGCCGTTGAAGGCGCACTGGTGTTGATGGAGAAAGCGTATCTCGAGATGGGCTTGGAGGATTTAGCCGCCAGCACCCACGAAGTTCTAGTGGAAAACTTCCCTGACTATAAAGACACAAACTTCAAGAAAAAGCGCAGCGGTTTCTTCAGCCGGTTAAACCCTTTTAACTAGATCAGCAGCTCTCCGCGCTACCAGTCAATTTTTGGTTTAAAACCCGAGGTAATCGGGTAACGTCGGTCGCGCCCAAATGCGCGCTTGGTGATTCGCACGCCTGGAGCAGCTTGGCGGCGCTTGTACTCATTTCGGTCGACCATGCGGATGACTTGGGAAACGTGCTCAGGGGCATACCCTTTCGCCACGATTTCTTTTGGTGGGCAATCTTCTTCCACATACAACTCGAGAATCGGATCAAGAATGTCATAGGGTGGCAGACTGTCTGAATCGATCTGATCTGGCTTCAATTCGGCCGAAGGCTCACGCGTAATAACTCGCTCCGGTATCACTGGAGACACGGTGTTTCGGTATCTTGCTAATTCATAAACGAGAATTTTGGGCACATCCTTAATCGCATTGTAACCACCCACCATATCGCCATAGAGCGTTGCATAGCCCACCGACATCTCACTCTTATTGCCGGTGGTCAAAACCATACGCCCCGTTTTGTTGGAGAACGCCATCAAAGTTAAACCTCGGCAGCGAGCTTGAATGTTCTCTTCGGTGGTGTCTTCCTCAAGCCCTTCAAATATGGGAGCCAACTGCTTAACAAAGGCGTCGTACATTGGCTCAATCGACACCACGTGGTACTTGATCCCCAGTGCTTCGGCCTCGGCGTGCGCATCGTGTTTACTGATGTCTGAGGTGTAGCGAAAAGGCATCATGATTACGTCGACGTTCTCAGGCCCAAGCGCGTCCACGGCGATGGTGGTGGTCAAGGCCGAATCGATTCCGCCCGACAACCCAATCACAACGCCACTGAAGCCGTTTTTAGTCACATAATCTCGAACACCCAACACCAGCGCCTCATACACGCTTTGCAAGTAAGGGAGCTCCTCGACCATCTCTGAGCCACGCAGTCTGATGGCATCTTGCTGCTTGGCAATCTGCAGACTACTGAGCCCTTCAACGAAACTCGCCATTTGATGCACGACTTTCCCGTTCTCATCTGTGACGAACGAGGCACCATCAAACACCAACTCATCCTGACCGCCGATCTGGTTTACGTAAACCACCGGCGTATCAAGCTTGTTGGCGCGGTCACACACCACATCACGACGCTCTGTGATCTTGTTCGCATGATAAGGCGAACCGTTTATATTGATGATCAGTTCCGCGCCATCGGCAACGGCCTGCTCTACCGGCCCTTCGTGCCAAATATCTTCACAGACCGTGAGACCAATTTTAACGCCGCGATAATCGATGACGCAGCTCTGATCGCCCGTCACGAAATACCTCTTTTCATCAAACACGCCGTAGTTGGGTAAATCCATCTTGGCGTATTCGTGCGTAATCGAGCCGCCTTGTATTAGGGCGCCCACATTGCACAAGCCAGTCATGGTCTTCTTTGGATAACCCACGACCAGGTCGATGTCAGTCACTTCCTCACAAAGTCGCTTAAGCTGTTGTTCAATGCGGGCGTGAAAGCCAGGCCTGAGGAGTAAATCTTCGGGCGGATAGCCGGTCAGCACCAATTCCGAACACACCATAAGGTCGCAGCCAAGTTCTGACTTCGCACGCTTAGCAAAAGCAATAATTTGATCTACGTTGCTTTCAATGGCGCCCACAACAACATTGATTTGGGCCAAGGCAATACTAATTTCACCGCTCATAAGGTATCGTTTCAATCGATGATGATGCGCCAAAGTATATAAGGAACACCAGGCCATGCATATTGTTGTTCACGACACTCTGTCCGGTGTGAATCCAGATCAATGGAACGCGCTTGTCACCGCAAATAACCCGTTCATGCGTTATGAGTTCTTGCATGGCTTGGAAGCCTCCGGCTGCACCACCATCGACAACGGCTGGGAGCCATGCCATATCGCCATTTACGCTGAATCAGACCGCCAGCAGTTATTGGGCGCAATGCCCTGCTACATCAAATCCCATTCATATGGGGAGTACATTTTCGACTGGTCGTGGGCTGATGCTTATCACCGCAACGGGATGGACTACTACCCAAAGCTGTCTAGCGCCGTGCCCTTTACTCCGGCCACTGGGCCTCGTTGGCTGGTCGCTGACACTACAGATGACACCATCACCGATGCCCTACTCGAGACGGCTAAAAATCTGGTCAAGGAAAAACAATTATCCAGTTTTCACAGCCTCTTCCTAACGCCTGAGCAAGCCTCCAAAGCGAAGCTTGAAGGCTTCTCGCAACGTTCCAGCAGCCAGTTTCATTGGCAAAACCGAGGCTATTCAAGCTTTGACGATTTCTTGGCGCAAATGACTTCTAAGAAGCGCAAAAATATCAAACGCGAACGTCGCAGAGTGCATGAGCAAGCTGTTGAGTATCGCTGGTTAACCGGCGATGAGCTTAACGAAACAGCGGTAACACAAATGGCAGGATTTTATCTGCGCACGATTCGCTACTACGGTGCTCAGGCTTATTTAAACCGCGCTTTTTTTGACTATCTGGCGGAACATTTCAATTCCCAAACCTTGTTCTTGTTTGCCTATTATCAAGATCAGCCCATCGCCGGCGGGCTGTATTTTTGTAGCGACGATACTTTGTACGGTCGCTATTGGGGGGCACTGAATAACTTTCACAGCGTGCATTTTGAAACCTGTTACTACCAAGCCATTGATTGGTGTATTCGTCACAACTACCAACGTTTTGAAGCGGGCGCCCAAGGCGAACACAAGCTTGCTCGTGGGCTTGAACCAAACACCACCTACTCGGTGCATTGGATGGAGAACCCGCAGTTTCGTTCCGCCATCGACGAGTTTTTAGAGAACGAAGCTGACCACATCAAGCGCTATCAAGGAAGCCTCAATAGCCACTCGCCATTTAAGCGCGAGTTATAAGCTGCATGCCTAAGTTCATTGAGTTCCCGGCGCTTGAAAACTGCAACGAAAATGGGCTTCTGGCCATGGGAGGCAATCTGTCTCGCGACACTCTGGTCTCCGCCTACAGCCAAGGCATATTCCCCTGGTTCAATGAGGGCCAATCGATTCTTTGGTGGTCACCAGACCCAAGGCTGGTGCTTTTCCCTGACGAACTCAAAATTAGCCGCAGCCTGGTAAAAGTTATCCGGCGCAAAGAGTTCCGCATCACCGCCAACCAGGCCTTCGCAGAAGTGATTGATGGTTGCGCTACACGAGGGCTACCAGCGGACACCACGCGCGCCAGCGCAACTTGGATCACCACCGAGATGCGCGAGGCATACATCGAACTCTCAAGCTCAGGGTATGCACACTCAATTGAGACTTGGAACGGAGACCAACTCGTTGGTGGCTTATACGGCATTGCTCTCGGCAAAGTGTTTTTTGGTGAGAGTATGTTTAGCCGCGCAAGTAACGCCAGCAAAGTAGCTTTGTGGGGGCTTGTGCAATGGCTCAAGCACCACGAATTCGAGCTGATTGACTGCCAAATCAGCAACGATCACTTATTGTCACTGGGTGCTCGAGAAATACCGAGGCAAAACTTTATAGCGGCGTTAAAAGGCGTCGACATTCAAAAATCACCAGCTAACTTCGCGAGCGGTTTTGACGAATATATCGAATCCATCGATTCGGTGTGATTTTCCTTAGCGCCAAATCCTGATATAAGAGAACTATGAGCACCGCGCACAATCCAATAAAACTGTTCGAGACAGTTATTGATGATTGCCCATATTTGGACGATCAACAAAGCGCCTCGATTTTAGTGGATCCCGATCATCAAGTTGATTCTCATCTTTTTTCTTTATTGTCACGATCTGGGTTTCGACGCAGCGGTGAAATGCTATATGCCCCAAAGTGCCCCACCTGCAACGCCTGTGTGTCGGTGAGAATTCCCGCCGCCGACTACCGAGCATCGCATAGCCAAAAACGGGTTTGGCGGAAGAACCTAGACCTGCATTGCATAGTCGAAAAAGTGACCTACCAGCAAGAACACTTCGAGATGTACTTGCGTTACCAGCAAGCTCGCCATCCTGACAGCAGCATGTGCGACGAAGACCCACAAAAGTACACCAGCTTTATCAACTCGCGCTTTTCTAAATCACGGTTTTTATCCATCTACCGAGGCGAGCAGCTAATTGGCATCAGCGTATTGGACCAGTTCGAAGGCGGGATCTCCGCGGTATACACCTTTTTTGAGCCGTCGGAAAGTCAGCGCAGTTTGGGAACCTACGCAATTATGTACATGTTAAAACTGGCCCGAGAGAAAAACATTCCATTCGTATACTTGGGATATTGGATTGAGCGGTCCAGCAAAATGACCTACAAAAGTAAATTTCAACCCCTACAAGGATATGTGGACAAACGTTGGGTTGAACTTGAGCCGTCTAACTGACCAACACATCGGGTTTTGCAGCCACTTGAATAGCCAGAGAAAGGCTTTATTTTAAAGACCACTTGGGGCATGATAGCCCCGCTTTTGGGTGCCCTCCGTTAGGAGCAGGTTCCAGAGGCTTTATTTATTCAAACAAGAGAACCAACTTAGTGGCAAAAGAAGATCAAATTGAAATGGAAGGCACCGTTATTGATGCCTTACCTAACACGCAATTCAAAGTGGAATTGGAAAACGGGCACGTTGTGCACGCACATATTTCAGGAAAAATGCGTAAAAACTACATCCGCATCTTACGCGGAGACCGAGTCACAGTGGAATTGACTCCTTACGACCTGACCAAAGGTCGCATTACCTACCGCAACAAAACCTAGTTCTAGCTGCAAAAACTATCGCAGCTCTTTAGGTCCTTCAGGTTCTTCAGGCTCACGACATTAGGTTAAAGGCATTGAAGATAGTTCAGCGCCTTCTTTAGGGCGCTCGAGCAGCCGATTGTCTGGTAACTAGGCTGTTCAAAAGGTGTGCCAACCACACCAAACTCAACCCCACTTTAGTAGCAAGCTAAGCTTTTGCGCTGGTTTTTAGTATGGACTGTTAATTCTTCCAGTATTTTTGCCTTAATACTGGATAAATAGCCAGCTTTCAGCTAAAGTTGTGCCATGAATACGACTGACATAAAACCGTTGACCAAACGGCAGGGCGAAATCTTTGATTTCATTTTAGAAAGCATGGCCGCGAATGGTGCGCCACCGACTCGTATCGAAATTGCCGATCATTTCGGTTTTCGGTCGCCGAATGCCGCCGAAGACCATCTAAAAGCTCTAGACAAAAAGGGCCATATAGAGCTTCGTGCAGGCACGTCTCGAGGTATTTTCATTACCGAACAGGCTCGTCTTAACTCTCAGCATGCGGAACAGATGGCGTCACCAGGCCAGTTAGTGACTGGCGAGGTTGAAAACTCATCAGAGACGCATGGTCTCGCCGTTGTTGGCGATGTCGCTGCGGGCGCCCCCATACTGGCATCACAGCACGTACAACAGTACTTGAGTGTGGATCAAACTCTGTTTGCTGATCGCGCAGACTTTTTGCTCAAGGTGAAAGGCGACAGCATGATCGATATCGGCATCTTTGAACGGGACCTACTCGCGATCAAGAAAGTTCATACTGCGCGAAACAATGAAATTGTGGTGGCTAGAATTGGCGATGATGTAACCGTCAAACGCTATGAGAAACATGGTGCTACCGTTTCACTTCACGCTGAGAATGAAGACTATGCGCCGATAGAAGTTGATCTACAGAATGAGCCTTTTGCAATCGAAGGTGTGGTAGTTGGATTAATTCGCCAAGGGCTTCAGTAATTCCTTCAGCGCCTTCATTGGGCTTTAGTTGTTACTACCTGCTTTGAGTGAAGTAAAAGCCTTCGTTTGCTCGAAGGCTGCGGGGCATGGAGAGTTCTGGCCCGCTGGCTAGTTCACCTTATCTGGGTCGATAGGTTTGGGTGGTAGTGCAACCGCTTCTACGCCCTCTTCGGCCATTTTCTTAACTTGATCTTTGCTTGCAATGCCACGGATATTGGCCTGCTCTTCTTCGCCTTTGTGCATACTGATTGCCTTTTCAGCAAACTTATTACCCACATCCTCAAAGTTCTGTTCCACAAAACCGTGCACCCGACCGAGCATCTTTTGCAGCTGAGCAAACTTTTCTGGCGATTGAGTGTCGGCTGAAACCACTTGCTGAGCTGTTGAGCGCTGAGGTGCTGGCAAAGTTCCCGAATTACTCTTCTTGGTCAGCTTGGCCGCGGTCAATTTTTTCGAGACCTGCTCTGAACCACAAACCGGACAAGTGAGTAGACCAGACTCAGACTGCGACTGGAAATCTTCGGCGTTCTTAAACCAGCCTTCAAAGGCGTGGTCGATATCGCAAATTAGGTCGTAAATTACCAAGGTTTTGATTTATATACTTGCCGTAAACTATTGAATTAGCTTGCTTCTCTGCTCGCTCTTTTGCGTTCATGCTCTAACAAAAAGCGCTTGCGAATGCGGATACTCTCTGGAGTGATCTCGACCAATTCGTCGTCATCGATAAACTCAAGCGCTGATTCCAAAGTGTGTTTCACCGGTGGTACCAGCTGTATTGCATCATCTTTACCCGAAGCGCGCACATTGGTCAGCTGCTTGCCTTTTAAAGGATTCACCGTTAAATCGTTATCACGAGAATGAACCCCAACAACTTGGCCTTCATAGACCATTTGTGACGGGCTAATCATCATCTTACCGCGTTCTTGTAAATTAAATATCGCGAAACCAAGCGACTTACCCTGACCATTTGAGATAAGCACGCCATTTTTTCTTTGCCCAAACGATTTCGACTTCTTAGGCGCATATTTATCGAATACGTGATAGATCAGGCCTGAGCCTGACGTCATCGTCATGAAATCGGTTTGAAAACCAATCAAGCCTCGTGATGGGATACTGAAATCCAATCGCACTCGCCCTTTACCGTCAGGGTTCATAGACTGGAGGTCTCCCCCACGTTCTTGCAGCGCCTGCATGATGCTGCCTTGGTGTTGATCATCAATATCAACGGTGAGGTTTTCGAACGGCTCGTGTGTCTCACCATCAATCTCACGGTAAATAACTTCTGGGCGTGACACCGCCAGTTCAAACCCTTCACGGCGCATATTTTCTAGCAATACCGAAAGGTGCAACTCACCGCGGCCAGACACTTTAAATTTTTCAGGGTCTTCGGTGTCTTCAACGCGCAATGCAACATTATGCAAAAGCTCTTTTTGCAGTCGATCTCTGATTTGTCGAGAAGTCAGGTATTTACCTTCTTGGCCAGCAAACGGAGACGTGTTTACCTGAAACGTCATCGTGACAGTTGGTTCGTCTACAGACAGCGGTGGCAAGGCCGCCACGGCCTCGCGATCGCAAATCGTGTCGGAGATAAACAATTCGTCCATGCCGGTGATTGCAACAATATCGCCAGCTTCAGCTTTTGGTACTTCAATGCGCTCTAAGCCTTTGAAACCAAATACTTTTCCAATTCGGCCATTACGGATTTTCCCTTCAACATCAATCACGCTCACCGGTGCATTGGTCGCCACACTGCCTTGCTTGATGCGGCCGATACCAATCACTCCAAGGTAGCTTGAGTAATCCAATTGCGAAATCTGCATTTGAAATGGCTCATCAACCGCAACTGGCGGCGGTGGCACGTGTTCAATAATCGTCTCAAATAGAGCATCCATATTGTCGCTCGCTTGGTCAGCCTCAACAGACGCAAAACCGTTTAACGCAGATGCATAAATGACTGGGAAATCAAGCTGCTCATCAGACGCACCTAACATATCGAATAAATCGAAGGTTTGGTCTAACACCCAATCTGGTCTCGCGCCCTCTCGGTCGATCTTATTAATCACAACAATAGGCTTAAGATCATGCGCGAAGGCTTTTTGCGTCACAAAGCGGGTTTGTGGCATCGGGCCATCAACTGCATCGACCAACAAGATCACCGAATCAACCATCGATAGAATACGCTCCACTTCACCACCAAAATCGGCGTGCCCTGGGGTATCTACAATATTAATGCGGTAGTCGTTCCAAGTCAGAGCCGTTGGTTTGGCGAGAATGGTAATGCCGCGCTCTTTTTCGATGTCATTACTGTCCATCACGCGCTCTACAACTTCTGCGCGCGCGTCAAACGTGCCAGACTGCTGCAGCAGTTTATCTACGAGGGTTGTTTTGCCGTGATCGACGTGCGCAATGATTGCGATATTTCTCAGTTTCATAATAGCGACCGATATTCGGTACGGGGCTGAAATCAGTGCGCGATTATAGGTTAAAGCCCCACAATTACCAGTCGATTTAGGGCGACTTTTAGCCTAGTCATGCATCCATGCTTAGCCCTTTGGTTCAGCAAATCGAGCTAGGCAATAATTTCTTCGAAAAGTGCGTAGTAAATATGTTCGCTGTAACCTTCTTTGATGTGCAAGGTGTGATTAGGGAACTCAGAAGCTATCTGCTCCACGCCCTCTCTGGTAATCCGTTTATCTTCGGTTCCATACCAAATATCCACCGGCAATTTAAAACTCGCAAGGTCGAGATTGAGCGGCGTCATACAAAAAATCATTTCATTTAAAATGCCATCCAAGCTTTGCCGTGCACCCTCTTTAAACACGTCGGTCAGCAGCTGAATGATCTCCTGCTCTCTAAACAAAGTCTCTTCCGCGCTGCCGATACTGCCTTCCAGCATACTTGCATAATGCTCATCCAGATTCAGCGTCACGCTCTTTAACCACAATTCATATATCTCACGCGCAAACTGGGGAGAAAGCCGAACATAGCGAGCGGCAGGGGCAAGAATTTCAGTCAGGTATTCAGTGTGCTCACGAGTATTGAGAAAAACCGGTGAGGTCAGTATCAAGCGCTGTAAACGATTGTCAGCTTGGTCAGCGAAACTCATCGCCATCTGGCAGGCGATAATACTACCCAGAAGGTCGTAGTCACCAATTTCAAGCAGATCGAGGAATTCCGTCAGTTGCTGATTCCAATTATCTGGGTGGCCTTCCATGAACAGCGTCTTACCAATACCCGGCCTATCAGGAATAATGACGCGGCGATTATGGCGCTCGCAGATTTCTTCATAGTTTGGCGGTATCGCCAGCCTCGAACCAAAACCGCTGTGAAAAACCAACAGTGGCCGCCCATCAGCTGGGCCATAGTCGCAGTAGGCGACCTCATGCCCACAGGCCAAAGTAACGGACTTATCGTGCAAACCAGAGCCCGTCACTGACGACGTGGTGATATCGGTATCAAAATACGAATCCAGCACCTGTGATTCATTGGTCAGAATCAGGCTAATCACAGCCGCCTGCGACTTGGTATTGGTTTTGGTGTAAATCGATTTTAGGTGGCTCTTAATGGTGTTCTCAGACACAAACAACTCTTCGGCCATCTCACTGATGCCGTTGCCACGGATCAGGCTCAGCAAGACATTTTGTTCTTTGCGTGTGAATCCGTATTGAGCAATTAAATCTGAGTTAAGGCTTAGGTTCGCATGCTCCTCGTCCAACACCATAAGAATATGAAACAGCGTTGGCCGCGCATTGGTTCGCACTTGGCTTTGGATTGAACGCAAGTACAGCTGATCACCCTGCGCGTCTTGAAAATCCAAGGCTTGCAGAACATTGTGCTTGTTCTCTGGGTTGACCTCAGGTGCAGTCTGAATTTGATCAACCAGCTCTTGTTTCAACTTGCCAGTCGCTTCTGGATCTTGCAGATATTTGATTAAGCCGCCGGCGCTTTTATTGTGATAAATGGGCTCTAGGTGTTCATCCAGAATAATCATCTGGAAGCGGCTTTTATCCAGTAGCGTGTTAAACGCCGTAAGCGCTACGTTCCCCTGCTTAAGCCGGGAAATGATTTGATCACCAGCCGCCAACTCCGCCAGATTGAGCGGGTTATCGACCGAATCAGACTCATCAAGATAGCGCTGCATGATCTCCACGATGTAATCATCATGCCATCGCTCAGGCTTACCGATAATGCGGTAGATCAAACTACTAAAATGAGAATCATTCATTTGGGGTCGTGGGTCTGCGAACAACAGAAAGCCAGATTACGGTGTCGAGTATCGCAATCCAGTGAAATCATCATAGTCGCAACGCTTCGATATCGCAATTCGAGCTTACCTGATGAACAGAAACGAGATTTCAATCAGCGAATACTAGACATAAAACCGCATCATTTTTTGTAGCAGATTGCACTTGATTCTTCCTGCCGCATGCACTAATCTCTCGCCCCTGATTGATATGTCTAATCCACGCGCATGTAGCTCAGCTGGATAGAGTACCTGGCTACGAACCAGGCGGTCGGAGGTTCGAATCCTTCCATGCGCGCCAAATATTAAAGAACCTGCCTTGTGCAGGTTTTTTTATGTTTGCTGTGGATGTAAGTATGATGAGACCCTTAGTTCGACAATTTCGCCGGGAGCGAAATTGAATGGCCGCAGGCCACCCGCAGGGCGAAGCGCCAGGAAGCGCTGAGTAGTCCTTCCATGCGCGCCAGACATACTAAAACCGCCTCATGGCGGTTTTTTTGTGCCTCGGGGTTTACCGAACCTAATAATATTGGTTGTAACCTTGGCTATCGCAAGGAAAAGATTTGCATGGGTGAACTCAGGGTTGAGTTGAGAACTAGGCCAATCCCCTCAAATTATGTTTCATTGAGTTGGTTTTCGGCCAATTTCTTTATTAGCCATCCAAAAACAACGCTTAGTTCGAAGGCGGCTCAAGTACCAATACTCACGAAAACCACACAAACCGAGTTAGCTCTGATGTTTATAGTCAATCATATGAGTTTCCAAATGCGCTGATGTGCTGAAAAACGAACTGGAAGATGAATATTCGAAGCAGTCCATACGAAGGAAAAGAGCCGGTTTCGAACAGATACGAAATTATTGATTGGCTGCGTGGCTTAGCGATTCTACTGGTTGTTATCAGGCATGTTCAATTGAGAATCCCGTTTGAAAAAATGGACGTTCTGATGAACTGGCCAGAGCAACTTCTCAGCGCAATATTCGTAAGTGGCAATGAGGGCGTGCGTATTTTTTTCGTTATTTCGGGCTTTCTCATTACCATGAACTCCCTAAACCGATACTCAGACCTTAGACATTTAGATGCAAGGAAGTTCTATGTTTTGCGATTCGCGAGGATAGCGCCATGCTTAATTGGCTTGCTAATCATTCTTACCGCATTTCATTTTTGGGGAGTGAAAGGCTTTATTATCAACTCGAAATTCAGCTATTTTGAAACCTTGTTTTCAGCCTTAACATTTCATTTGAATTGGCTTGAAGGGCAGAAAGGTTATCTACCACCGGCTTGGGATGTTTTATGGTCATTGAGCGTTGAAGAAGTATTCTATTTCGCTTTTCCCCTGGTCTGCCTTATCTCTCGAAACAAAACTATTATCTACACCGTTCTAGTGGCACTGATCATTGTAGGCCCGCTAAACCGGCGCGGCTTAGAAGGAAACAGAATTTGGCAAAGCAAAGCATACCTATCATGCATGGACTCGATTGCCGTTGGCTGTTTATTCGCGCTGATCAGCCACCAAAAAAACCTCTCAACATTGTCGGTTCATTGTTTTTCTTTTCTTGGCGCATTGTTAGTTGGATTTATCCTCTTGATAAAAAGAGACCCTTCGTTTGATGTTCTCGCCGAGATATACGTCTTCAAAACCATTCTTTCTGTTGGCGTCGGTCTGTTACTGATTTCGGCAGTACGGCAAAAATTAATTCCCACGCTTCAGCGTCTCTTATCACCTTTAGCGCTCTATGGACGGCTAAGCTATGAAGTGTACTTAACCCATGTGTTCGTGGTGATTGGTGCTATCAGACTGCACAAGGCCTATGACGTTAACTTAAATGACTCGTTAATCTGGTTGTTCGGAGTTGTTATCGTATCTGGCCTATTAGGCTATCTAGTGCACCGGTTCTGTTCAGAGCCAATGAATTTGTGGATTAGAAAGAAGTACAGCCCGATGCATTCGGTAAATGCGCCTAATTGATAAACCATATTTGAGCACATGCTCAGCGAGATTTACTTCGGGTACTAACGCATTGGGTGAGATTTTTAAGAACATTTGAACGTTTAATTTGCCCTCACCCGCCACTCGAAAATACTATTTACCCTAAGTCATAACCTTAAGTGTTTCTTACTAATTCAATACATACAGTATGAAAAAAATAATCTTCTCACTTCTTTTCTTGACCTTAGCTTGGTAGGGCCTGAGTTTACCCGACACTTTTCATAGTAAATAATGTAACTTAACTATGAGAGGTAAACCATGGGCAAGGGAATCCGCTATTCGGATGAATTTAAACAGG
>CALJJR010000129.1 GCA_937973905.1 uncultured Arenicella sp.
GTTCTACGCCTCGGCATTTCTTATGTTGCTGGCTAGCCTGATCGCGATGGTATTCCTGGTGCCGCGCGAAGAAAAATTGCCAGTTCGAAGCATGTGATTAACCAATGGGTTTGCGACATCGGGCTCACTTAATTTGAGTAAACTGCGGCTATGAAAACTCTTTACTTATTGCGCGAAGATCTGCGAACTTATGACAATCCGGCGCTGGATTATGCGTGCAGTAATGGCGAGGTCCTACCGGTCTTCATAGAACCCGAAGGTTTGGGTGGCGCTAGCAAGTGGTGGTTGCACTATAGCCTAGTCGCCTTGATGAAAAGCTACCATGAGCTTGGCTGCCCACTCGTGTTCAGACGTGGTGACCCAGTCAGCACTGTGTTGCAGTTGGCTACAGAGGTGGGTGCCGATCAAGTAGTCTGGAACAGAATCTATTCGCCAGCTGGGATAGGCTTAGGACAAGAACTAAAAGCTGCGCTCGCTGAAGCGGGTATCCCCAGCAAATCGTTTAATGGTCAGCTATTGATTGAACCGACCAAGGTGCTTACACAACAACAAACTCCGTACAAAGTGTTCACACCATTTTGGCGTGCATGCAGAGCCGGTCTCGCGCCAGCACAGCCGATCGCTTCTCCTACAGTAAAGCCGTTAGATGGTTCAGTTTCTTCGGAGCGGTTACAAGACTGGGCATTGCTCCCCACGCGCCCGGATTGGTCTGGCGGGTTAGCCGATCGCTGGTCGCCGGGCGAACAAGGTGCTCAGCAACGATGGCGAACCTTTTTAGGCGGCGTCATCAATACCTATAAAGACGGTCGTGATGTCCCCTCGGCGCAGAGCACATCATTTTTATCTCCGCATTTGGCGTTTGGAGAAATCAGCGTGCGTCAAATTTGGCATGAAACGTTGAACGCAATCCAAGAAGGTAGGGTAGACGAAACCAATGGCAACAAGTTTTTGTCTGAAATTGGCTGGCGAGAGTTTTCCAGATATTTACTAGTGCACTTCCCAGAAGTTATTGATCGGCCATTCAATCCGAAATACGAGGCATTTCCTTGGCAAGACAGCCCAGATCTATTGGCTGCTTGGCAAGCGGGCAAAACTGGTTATCCAATCGTCGATGCTGGGATGCGTGAACTCTGGCACACCGGGTATATGCACAATCGAGTGCGGATGATCACAGCATCATTTTTGACTAAACACTGCCTCACTCATTGGCAGCATGGCATGGAATGGTTTTGGGACACTCTGGTCGATGCAGATATCGGCAATAATACGGCGAGTTGGCAGTGGGCTGCTGGTTGTGGCGCGGATGCCGCGCCTTATTTCCGTATTTTCAACCCCATCTTACAAAGCGAAAAATTTGATAAGCAAGGTGATTATTTGCGCGTTTGGTTGCCCGAGCTTACCAAGCTTCCCAATAAATATATTCACAAACCTTGGGAAGCAAGCGAAGATATTCTTAAAGCGGCGTCAGTCCAGTTAGGCGAGGACTATCCTAACCCAATAGTCGATCACGCCGAAGCGCGCCAAGGCGCGTTAGATGCTTATCAAGCGTTTAGAAATTAATAGGAAATAACTATATAAAATAGAGATAAAAACGATTTTACCTTTTAATTGAGAGTCACTAGAATGCAACTCATTCGAAACACCCTCAATAAAGTGAACCCCAATGACAAACTTAGATATTCAAACCAAAACTTCAATGGAAGGCCAAGCCGTTCCTGCCGTTACTTTTCGTGTTCGTGAAAACGGCGAATGGAGAGATGTAAGCTCCGACGAATTGTTTAAGGGGAAAACCGTCGCTGTTTTTTCTCTGCCGGGCGCATTTACTCCAACCTGTTCTTCAACACACTTGCCACGTTACAACGAATTGGCCAGTGCTTTTGCTGAAAATGGCGTCGATGAAATCGTCTGCATGAGCGTTAACGATACGTTCGTAATGAACGCTTGGGCGGCCGATCAAGAAGCGAGCAACGTGACCGTAATACCCGATGGCAATGGCGAGTTTACAGAAGGTATGGGAATGTTGGTCGACAAAGCAGACCTCGGTTTTGGCAAGCGCTCATGGCGCTATTCCATGCTGGTAAAAGATGGCGTGGTGGAAAAGATGTTCATTGAGCCAAATAAGCCCGGCGATCCATTCGAAGTATCTGATGCGGATACCATGCTTGAGTACATTAACCCCGAGGCGGTGAAACCTAAATCAGTGGCTATGATCACCAAGCCTGGTTGCCCATACTGCGCAAAGGCTAAGCAGCTGCTCAACGAACGTGGTATCAAGTTCGAAGAAATTGTGCTCGGCAAAGATGCGACTTCAGTGAGCGTAAAGGCGATCACCGGTAATTCAACCGTCCCGCAAGTGTTTTTCGATGGAGAAAATATCGGCGGCTCTGACGATCTCGAAGTATATTTAAACGCCCATTAGACGATTCGCCCCGATCACCCAGTGATCGGGGCAATTTAATGACCGATTCAAGCAATCACAACGACTCAGCAGCAAATGCATCCATGCCGGATGTGGGCTTTGATCAATCGGATCTCAAGAAGTTAGCTGATTGGCGAATTCCTTTTGGTATCTATCAGGGCAGGGTGCTAATCGACCTTCCAGAAGAGTACTTATTCTGGTTTACCCGGCATGGCTTCCCGGATGGAGAATTAGGTCGACTCATGCAGCTTTGCCTAGAACTCAAGGTAGAAGGTCTAGACGGGCTAATCAAACCTCTAAAGAAGAACCAGCATGAAACTGCGTGATTTACAGTACCTCGTGGCGGTACATGATCTAGGCAGCTTTAGCAAAGCTGCCGAACGTTGTTTCGTCAGTCAGCCAACGCTCAGCGGGCAACTCAAAAAACTCGAAGAGGAGCTCGGTGTTTTGTTGATGGAACGTTCTACCCGCAGCGTGATGTTTACTGACGCAGGTGAGCGAGTTGTTACGGAAGCAAGAGGCATGTTGGCTTCTGCGGAGCGCATAAAGGCCGCCGCCGCTGATTTCGAAGACCCTCTCGCTGGTGATTTTCACCTAGGCCTAATTCCAACAGTTGGGCCGTTCTTGTTGCCCGAAATAGTCGCAGAATTGCATGCTGAGTTCCCGCAGATGAATCTGTTCTTGCATGAGTTGCAGACCGAAGTACTGTTAGATCGATTGATGTCTGGGAAGTTGGACGCAGCAGTATTGGCTAAACTGGACTGGCAAACTAGCTACGCTGAATGGCACCTTTATGACGAACCCTTGGTGCTCGCTTTGCCGGAGGGCCACGGGCTGGCTAATAGTAAGCGTAAATTGGATAAAGATGACCTCGATGGTCAATCGCTGTTAATGCTTGAAGATGGTCATTGTTTAAGGGACCAAGCAATGGGTGTTTGCTTTGCCGCTGGTGCGCATGAAGATGATCGTTATCAGGCAACCAGTATGGATACTTTATTGCACATGATATCGGTAGGGCATGGCATGACTCTAGTGCCTGAAATGGCCACGCATAAACCGCTTAAAGGCATTGAGTTTAAGCGGTTTAGCAATCCAGAGCCGAGCCGAGAAGTTATTCTGATTGGGCGAGAAAATGGTGCGCGCAATGCAGGCCTGGCAACGCTGGCTGAGTTTATTCAAAGTTCGGTGCATTAGGTTTGATTCCGGCTTGGGAAGCTTTGCGCAATATCCAGCAAGCTATAATCTCGACGTTTGTCCGTTTATTTTGAGAGCCTCATGAATGAACTTCTGATAGAAGCATTTATCTTTCTTAGCGCCGCAGTAATCGCGGTGCCGATTTCAAAGCAACTCGGGTTGGGTTCGGTGCTCGGATACTTGATCGCTGGTATCGCGATTGGACCAGTGCTTGGCTTGGTCGGCGATGAAGCCAACGAAATTCAGCACGTGGCTGAATTCGGCGTTGTCATGATGTTGTTCTTGGTCGGCCTCGAGCTGGAACCAAAGAAACTCTACGAATTGCGGCATAGATTGCTCGGCCTTGGTGGGTTGCAGGTTGGTTTAACAACCCTCTTGTTTTTCGTTGCGGGGCTTGCTTTCAATTTGAACTGGTCAGTTGCGCTGGCGGTGGGTCTAATCTTAGCGCTCTCGTCAACGGCCATCGTTTTACAAACCCTAAATGAAAAGAGCTTGATGGGTACTGAAGGTGGCCAATCGAGCTTTGCGGTGTTGTTGTTTCAAGATATCGCAGTTATTCCCATGTTGGCGCTTATCCCTTTACTGGCTCTGCCTGAGCTAGCGGGGCATGGCGGCCATGCAGATGCCCACGGTGCGAGTCTGGTTGATGGCTTGGCCGGTTGGCAACGAGGTGCGATTACCTTACTAGCCATTGTTGGAATCGTGTTGGCCGGTAAATATTTGGTGCAACCGATATTCCGTTTTATAGCGCGTACGCGTCTGCGTGAGATGTTCACAGCCTTCGCCTTGTTTCTTGTAGTGGGTATTTCGGTATTGATGGCAGTAATTGGTTTGTCGGCCGCCTTGGGAACGTTTATTGCCGGTGTAGTACTGGCTAACAGCGAATATCGACACGAACTTGAAAGCAATATCGAACCATTTAAGGGATTGCTGCTGGGGCTATTTTTTATCACCGTTGGCGCGGGAATCGACTTTAGCCTTCTTGAGGAGCAGCTTGGTCTTATCTTGGCGCTCACCGTTGGTGTTATCGGCGTTAAGTTTGTGGTGCTTTATGCGCTTGGTTGGTTTTTTAAATTGCGGGCCACTAATCACTGGTTATTTGCCTTATCACTGGCTCAAGCCGGTGAGTTTGGTTTTGTATTACTGTCGTTCAGTTTGCAAAATGCCGTCCTGCCGGAACCGCTGGCGGACCAGTTGCTGCTGGTCGTGGCAATTTCGATGCTACTGACTCCGATCCTGTTCATCGCTTTTGAAAAGCTGGTGGTGCCACGTCACTCTCAAGCTGGTTCGGAGCGTGCAGCTGATGAAATCGATACGGTAAGCCCAATTATCATTGCTGGGCATGGAAGGGTGGGTCAGGTGGTCAACCGAATTCTCGAAATGAGCGGTTATCAATCCACAGTTATTGATGTTGATATTGAAACCACAGAAGGGCTCTCCAAGCTTGGCTTTAAAACCTACTTCGGTGATGCGGTAAGGCCTGAACTGCTAGAAGCTGCCGGCATTGAAGAAGCGAAATTACTCATTATTGCCATCGATAATAAACAGGCAGCCTTGCATTTAGCTGCACATGTAAGCAGACAATATCCAGAAGTCACGATAGCCGCGCGGTCTTTCGATCGGCCACATACTTATGACATGTACCAAGCAGGGGTGCGTGGCGCTATTGTTCGCGAGACCTTTGATAGTTCTGTGCGATTAGGTTGGGGTGCGCTGGAAGCACTTGGCCACACCACCGACAAAGCGAAAGAGGCTGCGCAGGTCTTTTTTGATCGCGATCGGCAAATGGTATTTGAAACCGCTGCACTGCATGATCCGGAAGCGCCAAGATTTAGCAATAAGGAAATGATTGCTAAAGCGCGGGAGATGGATGATGAGACCGCCAAGATGATTCGATCCGTATTGATGAACACAGAAAGCGCAGCAGATTAATTTGCAGCTTACTCTGAAAAGGGGCATTTGAGGGGCAGGGATAGCGCGGCCAGGTGCAGGGTTGGGTGCCACAAGGCCGCGCTAAAAGAGTGTCGTCATGCAAAACCCGAATTGCCTGGGTTGGGTTGCAATTCGGCACAACAAAACTCTAGGGTACGATGGCGTAGCAATAATTTTTTCGCCCCCCCGCCATCGCTGGAGATAAACCAATTAGTTGATTAAAACCAAGTGATTTGCTGAATCCATCAAGCAAACAACTTCCCCACGAGTAATTCTAAGAGAAGTTGAACTTCAGACAATATAGAATAAAGCAAATTCATTGTTTAGCATTTCTGAATAATATGGATAAACTGGGTGATATCGAGTTGTTCGTCAACGTCGTTAAGAACAAGGGGCTCGCTGCTGCGGGTAAGAAGCTAGGTATGTCGCCAGCGACAGTCACTTCGCGCCTCAACAGGCTTGAGTCCGGTTATGGCGTCCGCTTGTTGACCCGCACGACTAGAAAAGTGTCATTGACGGAAGAGGGTTCAGAGTACTACCAGCACTGTCTAAAAATTCTGCAGGAGGTCAATCGCGCTGATGAATCTCTATCGAATAAAACTGGACAACTCCAAGGAAGTCTCAAAGTGACTGCCACAGTTGACATCGGAAAACAGATGATCGCCCCAGTGCTGGCCGAGTTTGTCGCCGATAACCCTGGGGTAACGGCGCACCTTCACTTAGTTGATCATGTGGTAAACATTGTCGAGGGCAGCTATGACCTCGCAATTCGTTTTGGCGGCCTGGCTGATAATAGGATGGTTGCCCGCAAGCTCGCTGACAATCGACGCGTGTTATTCGCTTCGCCGGCCTATCTAGAAAAATTTGGTTGGCCGCAACATCCAGACGACCTGCTAAAACACAAGTGTATTGGGATGGCCCGTGATGATCTCGCACTAAATTCTTGGCATTTCGATCATAAAGGCGTCAAATCCACCTTGCAGATTGCGCCAATAATCTCATCCAATGATGGTTCTCAAGTGCGAGAATGGGTAATTCAGGGTTATGGTATTGCCTTAAAGTCATTGTGTGACATCAAAACGGATTTGGAGGCTGGAAGACTCGTGACTTTGCTCGACGATCACAATCCAGATTATTGGTCTGATCGAATCGACAATGCCTCGGATTTATTTGCTGTATATCCCAGCAAAAACTATCTTCCGTTGCGAGTTAAGAAGTTTATTGACTTGTTGCAATTGCGTTTCTCGAAAAGCTGAGCACTAACTCGGTAAGCTGAAACTCGATTGTCGTGAAACTGTAATAAATTAGTGATATGAGATTGATTCATGAAATCTAAACTGACTTCTCTTTTCAGCTTATGGGTACAAGAATCGGGTTAAACGGATTCGGTCGTATTGGCAGGCTTAGCCTTCGAATTGCCGCACCAAACAAGAAGTTTCAGTTCGTACGAGTTAATGATCCCTCTGGCGATACAGAAGTTTTCGCTCATTTATTAAACTTTGACTCAGTACATGGCAGCTGGGGGTACGAAGCCAGCAGCAAAGATGATTATTTAGTCATTGATCAACAAGAAATACAGTTCAGTCGTGAGTTGGAGCCAGCGACAGGAGACTGGTCAAACTGTGATCTGGTGATAGAAGCATCAGGAAAGTTTATAACAGCAGAATCACTTAAACCCTACTTTGAGCAAGGCGTTAAAAAAGTACTGGTGACTACGCCTATCAAAGAAGAGGGGGCGTTGAATTTAGTTTTAGGTGTCAATCAACATTTGTATGACAAGTACAGCCACCACATTGTCACCGCCGCATCATGTACAACCAATTGTCTGGCGCCAATCGTAAAAGTGATTCATGAGCACCTTGGGATTCGACACGGCAGTATCACAACAATTCATGATCTGACTAACGCTCAGACAATTTTGGATGCCGCGCACAAAGATCTACGTAGAGCGCGCGCTTGTGGCACGAGTCTCATTCCAACCACGACCGGTTCAGCGACTGCGATCACACAGATATTCCCCGAGTTAGAAGGTAAATTGAATGGCCACGCTGTTCGAGTTCCTCTCGCAAACGCCTCTCTTACCGATTGCGTATTTGAGGTAGAAACAGCAACCGATGCTCAACATGTAAACTCCTTGCTGGAGAATGCAGCCAATGGTGAGTTGTCCGGCATCTTGGGTTATGAGAAACGTCCCCTGGTATCCGTCGACTACAAAACTGATCCACGTTCTAGCATTGTTGATGCCTTATCGACCATGGTGATCAACGATACTCAGGTGAAAATTTATGCCTGGTATGACAACGAGTGGGGCTATGCGAATCGAGTTGTTGAGTTGACTCAGATGATGATTGACGCCGGGCTGGACTGAAGCGCAAGTAACTACACCTATGGAGCAGGAGTCATCACGACAAGCAGTTCATCAGTACGCCATCGTCACGGGTAATTATTGGGGTTTCACCCTCACCGACGGCGCTCTGCGTATGTTGGTGGTATTGCATTTTCATCACCTTGGTTTTACGCCTCTGAGTATCGCCATGTTGTTTCTTTTTTACGAGCTGTTCGGCGTCATTACCAATTTGGTCGGCGGTTGGCTGGGTGCGAGCTTTGGGCTAAATCGCACCATGAACTTAGGTTTGTTTTTACAAATTGTAGCTTTAGCTATGTTGTTAGTGCCGTCTGCTTATCTAACCGTGGTTTGGGTGATGGCAGCGCAAGCTCTGTCGGGGATCGCAAAGGATCTCAATAAGATGAGTGCCAAGAGCGCGATCAAGGCCTTGGTGCCAGAAGATCAAAACGATCGTTTGTTCCGTTGGGTGGCATTCCTCACCGGTTCGAAAAACACGCTCAAAGGCGCTGGGTTTTTTATGGGTGGGCTGCTGCTGACCTTGTTTGGCTTTACTGGGGCGTTACTAGCTATGGCTTTGGGATTGCTGGCGATCTGGTTATTCAGTCTGGCCAGTTTAAAACAAGATTTGGGCAGACGTCGGCTCAAGCCATCTTTTCGAAATATTCTTTCTAAAAATCGAGCCATCAATACTTTGTCCGCAGCAAGGGTATTCTTGTTTGGCGCCCGCGATGTGTGGTTTGTGGTTGCATTACCCGTCTTTCTCAACAGTCAACTGGGCTGGTCGTATACATCGGTAGGTGGCTTTCTTGCGGTTTGGATTATTCTATACGGGGTAGTGCAAGCATTAACGCCAAAGCTAGTCTCACCGTCTAACTACGGTCGTTCGGCATTCTTATGGGTTGTAGGGCTAGCGATCACTCCCTTTTTGATCTCGCTCGGTCTAATGAGCAGCTTGCCAATTGCGCCTTTGCTGGTCGTTGGGTTACTTGTTTTTGGCGCTGTTTTCGCTGTAAATTCTGCCTTGCACAGCTTTCTGATCGTGTACTTTGCATCAAGTGAAGACATATCTCTTGATGTCGGTTTTTACTATATGGCTAATGCAACCGGCCGATTATTTGGTACGGTATTGTCTGGCGCGCTATTTCAGGTATACGGTTATAATGCCTGTTTGATTGCGTCGGGTACGCTGTTGCTATTCGCGGCTTGGTGTTCTTGGTTTATTGAGACCAACTCCTGAGAACGCATGTAAGCCTAGACGCATGCTTGCTCATTATGATTCAACCTTGAGACGCATAGAAAACGGGCTTGCAACCTGCAAGCCCGTCTAAGTTGAACTCAAATAGTCGAGAGTTTGTCAGCTAGTTGAACTTCCACATAGGCCCGATTTGATTGCAACCCAAGCGTCGCTCTGCAGTTGAGCCTTGAATGTCTACGCGGCCAGGGCAAAAGTCTTCATCACCGGCATCGTTGGAAGGGCCATTCCCGCACTGAACGTCGTTATACTTAGGCCTACCAGAGCTGCCTGGTCCAGAACCCAGAAGATCACATGCTTCACGCACAGTCATTGATCCCAATTCCGTGTTTACTACTACCGGGCCAATATTGTGGTCAAACGTGGTTTCGCAGTAACAACGATCTCCAACTGAATAACTATCAGCCCATCCTCCATTTGGTGTTCGCGTGATTTCCTCCAATGGGGTATCGAGGACTCGCACAATATCAGGATGGAAATTTCCGGTGTTGGGTTGATCAGAAGCGGTAAGAATAATCGCCCAGTCTTGCGAAGCCTCCGATGGTGGGTTGCCCAAGTTTCCATTTGCAGAAACAATACCACCATTAATGGTTGCGCCGCTTCTTGGGTTAAACCAAACAGCCTCATAGTTACCATTGCCAGCCAGGTTGAGCGTGGCGTTACCTCCCTCGCGTAAGAAAACGATGTAAGCACTTCCAGGCTTAGCAAGTACCCAATCATTGCTTCCGGCTACAGCATTATTATCAACCCGTAGATTTTCGAGATTGATATTATTGTCGCGTTGCACTATCTCGCGGAAGAAACGAACAAGATGTCCCGATTGTTCCCAGTACTCATCAAATTCGCGCAGATCTTCAACCGCTAGGTCATAGGCATGACCCTGATTCTGACCTTTAAGATACCACTCAAATCCGCCGCCGCCAGACATTGCGCTAGCCCACATCCAATAGACCCTTTGATCCGACGAAACGCTCTTGAATGGAAACGGCGCGCCGCCCCCTGAGGCTTCTGTCAGCGTAACGACCCAAGCGTTACCCGCTTGTGTAGAACGGTCTATCCAATTTCGGATTTCGTTATACATATCGCTCGAGTTATTAATGTTGGATGTTTGAATTGTTGGGCCATCAAAATTCTCATCGCCAAGCAGCGGTGCGTATTTACTCTCCCGGTCATTCTTACGAGGTTTGGGATGAACAAATACCGGATGCTGGTAAGGATCCAAGTCTTTGAAAAAAGCACTGTATTCCTTGAGTTGGGCGGTGGAGCTGTTGTTTTCTTCGCCAAGATTCCATTGCAACGCGGGGTGGTGTCCAAAACGAGATATCAGTTCACGATAGTACAGTTTGCGCTCCAATCCCAAATTGCGATTATTCAGCAAACCATCGTTTTCAGTTTCTTGCGTCATAACATGGATGAGTAAACCGCGCTCTGTCATATGACTAAGCACGCGCTCCCACTGATCGAGTTTGCTTACATCAAAACTCTTCACCCGACCATTTCTGTTATAGCTCGACCAAGGATGCGCATCACAACCATCACCATTAACGGTGTTCATCATGATGTAGAAACTGTTCGCGCCGGTATCGGCAATGTAATTGACAAGCCCGATCAGACTCTTACCCCGGCCATTACCCCAGGTTGGGTCCCCAGGGTTCCAGTCTTGTTCGTGCGGATCAAAGCTGTGCAAAATGCCTTTACAGCTACCGGAGGTAAAGAACTTTTGAGTGTCGTCAAATTCGTCGTAGCCGAAGATGTTTTCTGGGCTGTCCACGCCGCCCTGAATAAATACATCATTGGTACCAGCAAAACGTAAAGTGCTCTCACCGCTGCGATGTTGCAGCAAGCCGCGAGTACGCATATCTCGGGAAACCGCGCCACTACTGCTTACCGAGAAGCTGCCAGATTGTCCGTCTAGGTCCACAACCGGTGATCCAGCGTTGAGATTGTTACTGACTGCAACATTGCTGCCGGTTCTAAATGAAACATTGTAATTCCAGTTGCCCGATTCAGGTGGCGAGAAATAGGCGCGCCATTGATTGCCACTTTTGGCGCTCGAATCCGCGGCATTACCATCCGCAGCAAAATGCCCCGGAACTACCAAAGTACGAGAGCCATTGCTGAAAGTGACATTGAAGCGATTGTCGGTAAACGTTGATTCAGCGCCTTCGTCGCCGATCGGCCCCGTACAGGTCACCGCAACTCGATGCCACTGCTTACGATCCCCGGAGACCACACACTCGTTACCGACCACGACGTCGTCACGAATACTAAACGTGCGGCGAGTAATGGAGACAGCTCCATCATTGTCGGCTGCTTCAGCGCGTAGATCATAGCTACCGATCTCGAGGTTCTGCAAACTGGCGTCTTGTGCAGGACTCCATTGATACGGTGCCTGTGTATCTCGGCGAATCAATGTATCATCCAGATAGAGCGCAACGCTCTCAACAGTTCCATCCTCATCCTCAGCGCTTACGGCCACATTGATGTCACTGCCCAGCACCAGCGTCGCACCATTGGCGGGGGTCGGGCTAGTAAAGTCGATTGAAGGCACTTGATTCTCTGGTGGCTCATCACCAGTGACGATGATAGTGATTGAAGTGTTGACAACTGTGCCGGCGTCATCACTTACATCGGCGCGTAATTCGTGAGTACCTGGGGATAAATTTGCCAGTGAAGAATCGCGCTCCGAGCTCCATTCATAGGGAGCTACATTCTCTTGTCTTATAAATTGTCCATCCACAAAGAGCCGCACATTTGCAACTTCTCCGTCTGGATCCGATGCGTTGACGGTGACACTAATCACCTGCCTGTTCTCGAATTCTGAATTGTTTGTAGGCGAAGCAAAACTGGCAAGTGGTGGCAGATTACCCGACGGTGTATCGTCCTCAAGCAAAAACATAGTCACCACTGAAGTAACCAGGCCAAGGTTGTCGATGGCTTCCGCGCGAACCTGATATGAGCCAGCGGCCAGGTTTTCTAAAGCAGGATCTTGAATTGAACTCCACGAATAAGGCGCTGATTCATCTTCGCCTACGGCTTGATCGTTGATAAACAGGCTCACCTTTTCTACCTTGCCGTCTGCGTCACTTGCATCGACTGCGATATTTATTTCGTCACCGACGCTTAAGCTGGAGTTGTTGGCAGGAGTAGGGGATACAAACTTTGCCAGCGGAGGAGTGTTTTCGCTTGGCTCTTGCGAGCCGAAGATATTCAATTCATGGATAGACCACCAGTAAAACGGATCTGCTCCAGTTTGGGTGATTCTAATGTATTGCGCATTTTGATTTCCCAATGCTGCTGCGGTGGTTCCCGATTCGTCGCCACTGCCCACGAAAACGCCGTCTTTCCAGTTAGCACCGTCGCTTGAGAGATCAACCTGAAAGCCACGCGGATAATCAAATTCACTGGCGCTGGCTGATCGAGTCACCATTTCGAGTTGATCGAGCCTGGTTACTGCGCCAAGGTTAACAACGAAGCTTTGCCCATCTTGCTGGTTCTGTTTTGTCGTCCAGCGGGTAGCCAAGTTTCCGTCGATAGCTTTGTCCACTTGAGCACTATTATGTGATGCAGTCAATCGCCATTTTGAGCGATCAAGCAAACTAGTGTTATCGATCACTGGATTAGTGTTACCAAATAGTCTTAGATCATGAATAGACCACCAATAAAAAGAATCGGAACCCGTTTGAGTGATGCGTAGATAGCGGCCTTGTGTTGCTGCAAAGCTAAGGTCTGTAGTGCCATTTGGAGACCCTTTAGCATTCACAATTGGGGCGGCCCAAGTTCGCTTATCGTTGGATAACTCGATGGTAAACGCGCGTGGATGATCCGAATTGTTTTCCGCACCGGCGGTAGTCACCATGAGTAAGCGATCAAGCGTATAGGCCTGACCTAGATCAAGTACAAATGACTGATCCGGTTGTTGATTAGTGCCCGTTGTCCAACGGCTATTAATATTGTTATCGAATGCGTTATAGACACTTTCGATGTTGTTTGTTGCAGAAGCTTGCCAAGCGCTTCTGTCAAGCTCAGCACTTTGCGCATTCGCCAAAAGTGCCGGGGTTAACAAGAGTAGGGCGGCGATCTTTATGAGTCGATTGCGCCAGCTAGGTGGATGTTTCGAATGTCCGAAACAACGAGATCTTGGGTAGGTAGGGTT
Organism: uncultured Arenicella sp.; assembly: GCA_937973905.1. GTDB lineage: Bacteria > Pseudomonadota > Gammaproteobacteria > Arenicellales > Arenicellaceae > Arenicella. The sequence continues at coordinate 13,301 of CALJJR010000129.1, forward strand.
CATTGTTTGCTCTTATATTTGCGTTGTAAATAGACCAGCTGATAGAGCGTTCACCGAATCATTTGATACGACCTAGAACATAAATGCCTTGGCCTATAGCAAATCCAACCCTCAACTGTTTCCGTCTTTGGATTGTGTCGAGTCACAGAGAAGCAGAGCCTCTGAGGATTCAATGAGCGCAAATTTGACGCTTGTCCACGAGCCGAAGACGGTAATGCACGCTCTTCAATATACGTTTCGAGATTAAAGAACAGTCATGCGGTTCAGGACGATGTGCTGCTAAACCTGGCTATTTTGGTAGATCGTGCTTTCTGTATTACGTTGCGGACATCTTGTCTATTTGACGGTTTTGAAAACTTAATATCATGCCCTCTCGCGGCGGTAAGTGGACTCGACAAAATCACTCAGTACCGTCGGTAAAGAGACAAACCTACCTAACCCTAACCCGGAGCCTACCAATGAAAACCCATCGAAATATCAAGCCGCCGAGCTGGACAGCGGCGCGGCTGTCTGCAGTATTTGCCGCATCCTTACTCAGTTTGGACGGTGTGCAAGCCCAAGATTCGATCGAACTAAAGCAAGATATGTGGAGTGTATCTGCCAGTCAAAAGTCAAACTTAGCAGCGAACGCGATAGATAATTCTGCGTCTTCACGTTGGAGCAGTGGAACACCTCAAGCCGAGGGGCAAGCATTTGAAATCGATCTTGGTAAAATTGAAACCTTTGATCGATTGATACTGGATGCGGGCTCGAGTCAGCTCGACTACCCACGGGCGTATTCAGTGTTTGTCTCCAGTGATGCCACTAATTGGGGCGAGGCAATTGCTGAAGGCAGCGGTGATAACGCAGTCACTGAGATTACATTTTCTCCTCAATCTGCACGATTTGTAAGGATTGCGCAAACTGGCAATGATCCATTTTATTGGTGGTCGATTCATGATTTAGCTTTGTATGATTCGAGACAGCCAACCTCAGGAGATGACAGTGAAATTCTTGATCGTTCCAGCTGGTCACTCAGCAGTGATAACGCATCAAGTAGCTTGGCAAACGCGATTGACGGAAACGTAAACACGCGGTGGACCACAGAGCAAAGTCAGCGTGAAGGCCAGTTTCTCGATCTTGATTTGGGACAAATCTACAGCGTCGATGAGGTCGTGATCGAGACTGCCGGTGGAGGCCAAAGTGCACAAGATTATCCACGCGGTCTAGAAGTTTTAATTTCTCAAGACGCAAACAACTGGCAATCAGTGTTTAACGGTCCTGGCAACAGCGATGGCGTTACCAGAATCCCTGTGCCATCTCAAACCGCTCGTTATATAAAACTCAATCAAACTGGCAGCGATGGCTTTCATTGGTGGTCTGTCCACGAGCTAAATGTTGCAGGAACACGGGTCGTCGATGAACAGAATGAAGCGCCTGTAGCGAGCTTTATAACACCTTCAGTCGGTCAATCGTTTATCGAGGGCGATTCGCTAACTGTGGAAGTCGACGCCAACGATAGCGATGGCTCAATCGGCGGTGTAGATCTGTATTTAAACGATCAATTTATTCGCCGAGAGGCCGTCAAACCTTACCAATGGGGAATAGATGCAACCGTTGATCCTCAGTTGCAAAACTTGAGCGCTGGTTCTTATGAGCTGAGTGCAGTCGCCAAAGATGACAAAGGCGCGACCACTTCTATATCAACAGTATTGCAATTCTTATTCGAAGACGATGATCCAGCTGAAGAGAACGAAAATGTGGTTGAGCACACATATCCCAAAACATCTGGCCCAGATAAAAACCCCTTAAAAGGTTGGAACTCCGGCTGGTTCAATGGACGTGAAGAAGCTTCAGTTGGATTTCAGTACATTCCGTGGAAAGAATTAGAACCGCAGAACGGCAGATTTAATTTCGCCAACGTAGAGAAAATAATTGCGCGCGCAGGCAGTGAAGGGCGTCACGTTGCGTTGCGATTGTATTGTGATTGGCATGGGGCAAATAAAGAGTCCCGGGGATGCCCGAGTTGGATTTATTCTCAGGTTGGCGTTGCAAGGTTACGCGGCTCCAACGGTCGTTATATTACCGACTATAACGACCCGAAATATGTGCGAGAGGCCATTCAGGCTATTAACGCTCTTGCCGACAGATATGACGACGACCCTAGAATTCATTCGTTTCAGCTTGGAGTTATCGGGTATTGGGGCGAGTGGCACACATTTGGATCGAGCTTCAATGGCAACTCTTACCAAATAACTCGGGATACTGAGAGCAAAATTCTAAACGCGTATCGTGATGCTTTCGATACAGTTAAATTGGTCGCGCGTTACCCGTACAGATCAGTGATGGCGGAAGCCAACGATCTTGGCTTTCACAATGATTTCTTTAAACCGAACAATGGGCACAGTGACGAGTTTGATGACGCCGTTGCAGCAGGCGAAAAATGGTTGAACGGTCCAATCGGAGGTGAGATACCCCCAGGATTGAGCGGTAACGATTATCAAGCGCTCTATCAAACATCACAAGGCGCTTCGATGATTCAAACCGGCCGCTATTCAACGATGAAGCCTGGCGACGTGAGCAGACAGAATTTCGCCAAGCATATGGAGTTGCATCGCATGATGGGATACAACTTTCAGATTCAAAAAGCACTTTTTCCAGAATTAGTACAGCAGTCGCTGCCGGTGACTCTCAAGATGAAGAACGTTGGAGTGGCACCGCTGTATTACGACTGGCAAGTACAGTTCGCCCTACTGGATCGGAACAACCGACCTGCCAGAGTTCAGATCGCGAATGCTCACGATTTAACTCGGCATCTGCCTAACGCGAGTTTTGATTTGAAGTCGAACCTGAATCTAAGCTCGGTATCTAAAGGCAATTACCGATTAGCGGTAAGGGTGATCCAACCTAACGCCGATAAACGAAAATCATCTCCATGGAAATTAGATGCTGACAACACCTATATCCAATTTGCCAATGCCTTGCAGGTTATAGAAGGTAGGTGGGATGCGCAAAACCGACTCAAAGGAGGGTGGTCGGTGCTCGGTGAAATTCGAGTCCAGTAGTTGTAAAAAGCCGATGTATGGGGTGATTGGAGCTCTAGAAAAGAGCTTCAATCACCAATTGCGGTAACAGAGCTGAATTCAACTTAACGAAAAATAATTCAATAAAATCAAATGCTTTCATTAAACTGTTGTCACCTTGAGCGTCAACGTAAAACCAGGTCTGTACATTTGGTGCGGTCTGATAAGCAGACACCATGAGTTACGGGCAGGGGACACACACGTTGGGCAGTTGGGAGGCGATAGATGCAATCAATTCACTCATGAAGATGTAAAACCTACCAAAGGAATAAAAAAATGAAGACTTATAAAAGTGTTGTTAGAAACACGATATTGTTAATTCCCTTAGCCTTTCTTTCCTACTCCGCACAAGCCGTTGTTCCACAAGATCCGGAGCAGGTGATTCCTCCATCGGGGAATCAATTACTGCAAAATGATCTTGGTTTCAAAGGCCGCTTGATCGTGACCTTTGTCGATGCCCAAGCTGCATCGGTAGGCACTCCGTTGCAAGCGTCACAAATGTCGGCGCGCGCCAGCGCTGCGGCAGGTGTGAAGATGAAACACCTCCGTCAGACCGGTACCGGAGCACATGTTTTCCAAGTTAATCGCGGGCTGAGTAAACAAGCCTTAGAAACGGCGATTGGAAATCTCGCAGAGTCTGCCGGAATTGCTCACGTTGAAATTGACCGCCTTTTGACCATAGCTGCAACTCCAAACGACCCCAGTTATACCGATCAATGGCATTACTACGAGGCAACCGGCGGCCTTAATCTTCCAACCGCTTGGGACACAACAACTGGCGAAGGATCGGTAGTTGCGGTGATCGATACCGGTTACACCTCGCATTCAGATCTTAACGCGAACTTATTACCTGGCTACGACATGATAAGCAGCACTGAGATATCAAATGATGGCGATGGCCGAGATTCCGATGCGCGTGACACCGGTGACGCTACCAGTGCGAATGAATGTAATGATGGCAGACCAGCTCGCAGCAGTAGCTGGCATGGAACCCATGTCGCAGGCACTGTCGCAGCCGTATCAAATAATAATCGAGGGGTTGCAGGTGTCGCTTATGATGCGAAGGTGGTGCCAGTAAGAGCGCTCGGTAAATGCGGTGGTTTCAATTCAGATATTGCCGATGGAATTATCTGGTCGGCAGGCGGAGCAGTGCCTGGTGTGCCCACAAACCCTAACCCAGCCAAGGTGATCAACCTTAGCCTTGGTGGTGGTGGTTCATGCAGCCCAATGTTGCAGAATGCGATCAATCAGGCGGTAAATCTGGGCGCTGTTTTGGTGGTTGCAGCTGGTAACGAAAGCCAGAACGCGGCCAATGTAAACCCAGCCAACTGTGCCAACGTTATTACCGTTGCGGCAACAGGTCGCAACGGCGGGCGTGCGTTCTATTCCAACTTTGGTAATGTGGTTGATCTCGCTGCGCCAGGCGGTGATCAAAGTACAGGCACCTCTAATGGCGTGCTTTCAACGCTCAATAATGGGCAAGGTGCGCCTGCCGGTGAGGGTTATGCGTACTTTCAGGGCACCAGTATGGCCACGCCTCACGTGGCTGGAGTGGCCGCGTTAATGCTGGCAATTAATGATGCTCTAACGCCGACCGAAATCGAGAGTATTTTAGAGTCGACTACGCGCAGTTTTCCTGCCACATGTTCTGGTTGTGGGTTTGGCATTGTCGATGCCTCAGCCGCAGTTGCCGAAGTATCGGGTAACGATCCAGACCCAGTTGGTGAGCTAGAAAAGGGCATCCCGATCAGCAATTTAGCGGGAGCAGTGGGTTCAGAACAAAGGTTCACACTAGAAGTGCCGGCCGGTGCGTCCGATTTAAGCTTTCAAATTTCGGGTGGTAGCGGAGATGCGGATATTTATGTGCGTTACGCAGCAGAACCAACCACGGCAACCTATGATTGCCGACCTTGGTTGAACGGCAATAACGAAACGTGCTCTTTTGCCACTCCCAGCGCAGGTACATATCATGTAATGTTAAGGGGCTACGCGGCGTTTAATGGTGTCACACTGGTTGCGGACTACACGGAACCGGGCAGTGGACAATCTGATTCTATCGATCAAACCGGGATTTCAGGCTCTCGCGGTACGTGGTCGAATTTCACGCTCGACGTCGCGCCTGGACAGTCGAGCTTGGCGGTGCAAATAAGTGGTGGTTCAGGCGATGCTGATCTCTACGTTCGATTTGGGCAAAATCCAACGACTTCTGTGTTTGACTGCCGACCTTACCTAAATGGCAATAACGAGACCTGCACTATCAATAACCCGCAGGCCGGAACCTACTTTATCAGGATTCGAGCTTTCCGTACTTTTTCAGGTGTACGTTTGCAGGCGAGTGCTGAATAGCCTCCCATTTCTAACTCAACATGCCCCGGCTCTGCTGGGGCGTGTTTTAGCTCGTCGAGGCGATTACAGGGGGTGTTGCCTATGAGCTAGAACTGACGCTTTTTTATGAATATAGGGGGATAAACTGTTAGAAACAGGTATCACAAACATGATCAATAAAAATCTGTCGAGTCCGCAGATTGCGCGAGATCTTGATCATAAAGATCTCGCCATACTGAAGTATCTTCAACAAAACGGGCGCATTTCTAATGTCGCCTTGTCCGCAAAAGTTCATTTAAGCCCCAGCCCTTGCCTCGAGCGCGTTAAACGGCTAGAGGAATTAAACCTCTTAAAGGGTTACCGTGCACAGCTAAACAAGAAGCTGTTGGGATTTGGCAATGTCACGTTTTTGCAGCTCAATCTAGAAAAAATGGACGACCTCTCAATGCAATTGTTTCGTGATGAGGTCGATAACTGTCCACATATCGAGGAGTGCCATCTGGTTGCCGGAAAGTTCGACTTTATTCTCAAGCTGCGCTACGGTTTGATGGATGATTTTAAAGAGATACTAGAACGAATTGCACATTTCCCCGGCGTATTGAAGACCAATGCCCATATGGTAATTGATCAAATAAAGACGTCTGAAGATTTGCCACTTGACCAAATTAGTGTTGCGCGTGCCAATGTTGCTCGGGTGATTTGCGATAATAGGAAGCGATAACCTCGAATAAATATCTATCTTGCTTTAGCGCCGACTCAAGCGACGATCTGCAGAGCATGGTGGTTGGACAAATAGTTTGCAGCACGCCCAGCTTAAATCAGCTAGAATTTATCGATCTGTCTTGAGAATCAAGACAGATCGATAATTACATAGCAGCGCATAGACGCTAAGGAGGTCGGTGAGGTGAGTAAGAAGAAATATGACGTCGTTATTGTCGGAGCTGGTTCGGCGGGTATTGCGAGCGCGAGTAGCTTGTTGAAACGTCGTGCAGATCTAAATATCGCTCTGATTGACCCGTCTGCGGATCACTACTATCAACCTGGTTGGACCATGGTTGGAGGAGGCGTATTTTCCGCCGAGAGCACACACAAGAAAACTGCTGAACTGATTCCAGCCAAATGTACCTGGTTGCAAGACTCGGTTACTGATATTGATGGTTCTAACAATCAAGTCGTTCTCAAAGCTGGGGGCGTCGTCGAGTATGAACAGTTAATCGTTGCGCCAGGCCTAAAATTGGATTGGGCTGGGGTTGAAGGGCTTGAAGAAGCGCTCGGCAAAAATGGCGTAACGTCGAACTATCGATACGACCTTGCTCCTTACACTTGGGAATTGGTACAAAAGCTTGATTCAGGTAAAGCCATATTTACTCAGCCGCCAATGCCAATTAAATGCGCCGGTGCGCCACAAAAAGCACTTTATTTGTCGGCGTCAGAGTGGCTCAAGCAAGGCAAGTTGGCAAACATCGATATCAGTTTTTACAATTCCGGTGGCGTCTTGTTTGGGGTTGAAGCTTACGTGCCCGCATTGATGGAGTACATTGAGAAGTATCAAGCGGAACTCTGTTTTATGCAGACCCTCACTAAGGTAGATGGGGCCTCGCAAACCGCCTGGTTTAAAGATGGCGAAGGCAACATCAGTGACACTGAATTCGATTTTCTACACGTCTGCCCACTCCAAACAGCGCCAGATTTTATTAAAGCGAGCGATCTTAGCGATGATGCAGGTTGGCTCGATGTTGACCCCGCAAGCCTTCAAAGTAAAAAGTACGGCAACGTGTGGGGAGTTGGGGACGTGATGAATACCACCAACGCAAAAACGATGGCGGCCGCTCGTAAACAGGCGCCCGTGGTTGCGCAGAATATTGTCAATACGATTGCTGGCAGCAATGAACGAGCTGCTTATGGCGGCTACGGCTCATGCCCTCTGACTGTAGAGCGCGGGAAAATCGTTTTAGCGGAATTTTCTTATGGCGGTAAGGTAACACCAACTTTTCCGAGCTGGCTAAACGAAGGTACAAAGC
>CALJJR010000130.1 GCA_937973905.1 uncultured Arenicella sp.
AATGAATAGAGCCCTGTATTGGCACCAGCATCAATGACCTTGTCACCGTTCTTTAGGTAATCCTGCATAAAACGCATTTCCCAAAAATCGGGCAGACAAGAGAAATAGATTGCTCTGGAGCTAGAGTGGTCCGATGGCTTACATAGAAGCTTGAGCCCGTGGTAGTTGATTTCCCAGGAAGTCCCACGAAGCCGCTTATGCAATTGCCAGTGAACTGCCTTTAATAATGCGCGCGTACGAACGCCCTGATTAGCCGGGTGTTCAAGAATGTCGCGAATTAACTGAGTAATTTTGATTGTACTGTCACCAAACTCTATTTAAAAAAAAGCCGGGGAAAGCCCCGGCTTTTTTCGCTGCTACTTTAGTCTAACTAAGCAAAGGCGCAATTACTAAACTCACAATGGCCATTACATTAATCAGAATATTCATTGATGGGCCAGAGGTGTCTTTGAACGGATCACCAACTGTATCACCAACCACTACAGCAGCGTGAGTCTCAGAACCCTTACCGCCGTGGTTGCCGCGTTCAACATACTTTTTAGCGTTGTCCCAAGCGCCACCGGCATTGGCCATGGTGATGGCTAAGAGTACACAGCCAAGCAAGGCGCCACCCAACATGCCACCTAAGGCTTCGGCGCTGATCAAAAAGCCAACCGCAGGAGGCGCTGAAACAGCAAGTATTCCAGGTAGGATCATGCGCTTGAGCGCAGCAGTGGTTGCAATGTCCACACATCGCGCTGTATCAGGCTCTGCGGTGCCCTCTAAAAGACCAGGGATTTCTTTGAACTGCCGACGCACTTCTTTAATCATGTCGAAAGCCGCATCGCCAACCGCAGTCATCGTTAGGCTACTCACCAAGAACGGGAAGATGCCGCCAATAAACATGCCAACTAGAACTTCTGGGTTATTAATTTCAAGCGCAAAACCATCGATGTTAGAAGAGACCGTTTCAATAAAAGCCGAGATGATGGCCAGTGCCGCCAGAGCTGCAGCGCCGATTGCAAAGCCTTTGCCAATTGCCGCGGTAGTATTCCCTACTTCGTCAAGCGAGTCGGTAATTGCGCGCGTCTCTTCACCCAGCCCGGCCATTTCAGCGATGCCACCGGCGTTATCCGCCACCGGGCCATAGGCGTCGATTGCCATAGTAATGCCAACGGTTGCCAACATGCCAACAGCGGCGATACCAACGCCATAGAGTCCGGCAAATTCGCTGGAGAAGTAAATGATCGCGCACAGTGTCAAGATAGGGATGACAACCGACTGCATACCAACTGCGAGACCAGAAATGATGACTGTTGCCGCGCCAGTGTCGCCAGAGGCAGCGATAGTACGTATAGGTTTACCTGCTGTGTAGTACTCGGTAACCAAGCCGATGACAATACCGCCAACGGAGCCGATCAGCACCGAGTACCAAACACTGGTCGCGATACCGAACTGTTGAATTAAGAAATACGACACGACGATAAACAGAACAGAAGTGCCCATGGTGCCCGCACGCAACGCTTTCTCAGCCGACATATTGCTCAGAAGTTTTACCAGAATCACGCCGGCGATGGAGCACAACAAGCCGATTGAAGACAGTGCCAGAGGCAGCCCCATCAAAGCTTGTTGATCACCCAAGGTCGCTAGCATTGCGGCGCTCAATGTTGAAGCAATGGCAATCGTGGCGATCATCGACCCGCAATAGGATTCGAAAATATCAGATCCCATACCTGCAACATCGCCCACGTTGTCACCAACATTATCCGCAATAACAGCGGGATTACGTGGATCATCTTCAGGAATGCCTGCTTCGACTTTCCCAACGAGGTCAGCGCCCACATCGGCGCTCTTGGTGAAAATACCGCCGCCCACGCGAGAGAATAACGCCACCACGGATGCACCCATGCCAAAGCCATGAATAGTGTGAGCGCTTTCAGCGCTGGCACCGTATATGTAATAAAGAATGCCCAAGCCGAGCAGACCCATCGCTGCCACTGTGAGGCCCATTACAGAACCACCATAAAATGCGATAGTTAGTGCCGCAGAGGCACCCTGTTCATGAGCTGCAGTCGTGGTTCTGGTATTCGCTTTGGTGGCGGTAAACATACCAACATAGCCCGCGAAAGCGGAACAGACTGCACCCAGCAAAAAGGCGAAAGTGGTGTTGATACCTAAGTCAGTAAGCGCGATCATCACCGCAAGTACTGCGACAAAAGCGAAAAGGATGGTGTACTCACGACGCATAAAGGCCATGGCACCTATGTGAATTTGGTGGCCGATTGAGGCAACTTTGCCTTCCATCACTCTCTGCTTACCAATTACCGCGTAGATGACAAATGCCGCGACGAGCCCAAATACCCCTAATAAGGCAGGCACTGCGTTTAAAGACATACTGAATTCTCCAATGGTTTCATTGTTCTTGAGGCTGGCCCATACCGGGGTAACACCACTCTGCCGTGAAGTTGGAAAAAGTCGCAGAAGTTATCGACGTTTTTGAATCAAAAAACGCTAAAAATGTGGTGGGAACTTAAAAAAACCGGCTGTAATTCTGGGGGTGCTGCCTCGCGGGAAATATTATAGATTTTATTGTCTGCGCCGCTGTTAACAACGGCCAGATCAGTATAATACAGCCAATTTTTCAAGACCATTGTTTCGGAGTAAATACCATGGCCCTAAATAGTGTCAGCCCAGGAAAATCCTTACCTGACGACGTCAACGTGATTATCGAAATCCCACGCTATGGCGACCCGATTAAGTACGAAGTAGATAAAGATACAGGTGCAATGTTCGTCGATCGTTTTATGTCTACGGCAATGCACTATCCTTGCAACTACGGGTATCTCCCACAAACTCTATCAGACGATGGAGACCCAGCCGATGTGTTGGTATTGGCGCCATTTCCCTTGGTCACCGGTTCGGTCGTGCGTTGCCGACCACTGGGCATGTTGAAAATGGAAGATGAATCAGGTGGTGACGCTAAGATTCTTGCTGTGCCAATTGATAAGTTGACTAAGTTCTATACCAAGTGGCAAAGCTACCGAGACGTTCAACAAGAAATGCTCGATAAAATTGAGCACTTCTTCGAACACTACAAAGACTTGGAGCAAGGCAAGTGGGTGAAGATTCAAGGTTGGGCAAGTAAAGATGAAGCGCGACAAGAAATCTTGGATTCGGTTGAGCGCTACAACAACGAAGGCTAGTTCAGCTGAGTTGCAAGCCCAGAGCGCTTGGCTTGCCGAAAGTAAAAAGGGTGGCATAAGCCACCCTTTTTACTGCTGTTTGAGAACGTTGTTTAATTGATCGACAATCCACGTCGTTCTAACAGCGGTTGAATATCCGGCTCGGCGCCACGGAAATTACGGAAGATCGTCATTGCATCTTCTGCACCGCCACGTGACAACAGAGTTTTACGGAAGTGCTCGCCATTCTCACGTGTCATCCCGCCATTTTCTTTGAACCATTTAACCGAATCGGCATCCAACACTTCGCTCCAGATGTAGGAGTAATAGCCCGCCGAGTAACCGCCGATGATGTGAGAAAAATAAGTACTACGGTAGCGCGGTGGAATTTCATCCATGGCGACTCCAGCTGTTTCCAGAGCATTCCTCTCGAATTCAAGAAGCCCATCAGCGCTCGGCACTTCTTCTGGTTTCAATTGATGCCAAGCTTGGTCTAGTAGTGACGCCGCAAGGTATTCTGTTGTGGCAAAGCCTTGGTTAAATTTTGAGCTAGCAAGAACTTTATCCAGTAGCTCGCGAGGCATGGCTTCACCGGTTTCGTGATGCTTGGCGTAGTTCGCTAACACGGCTGGCCAGTCTGCCCACATTTCATTGACTTGCGAGGGGTATTCCACAAAGTCTCGAGGTACAGAGGTGCCGGAGAAGGAAGGATAGTTTACGTCCGAGAACAAACCATGTAAGGCATGGCCAAACTCATGGAACATCGTTGTAACTTCGTCCCAGGTTAACAAAGTGGGTTCGCCGGCTGGTGGCTTGGGCACGTTTAAATGGTTAGCTACCACCGGTTGATTCTTGAGTAAGTTCGACTGCGGAACATAAGCATTCATCCAAGCGCCTCCACGTTTGGATTCTCGTGCGTAGAAGTCCTCGATAAATAATCCTAAGCTTGAGCCGTCGGCTTCGAATACTTCCCATACCTTAACGTCAGGATGATAAACCGGTAGATCTGGTCGCTTCTTAAAGGTCAGACCAAAGACTTTCTCCGCGGCGAAAAAGACACCGTTAACCAGCACATTCTCCATTTCCAGATAAGGCTTTAACTGAGATTCATCAAAGTTGAATTTGTCGGCTCTTACTTTTTCTGTATAGAAATCCCAATCCCAAGAAGCCAGTTGAAAATCACCACCTTCGGTCTCGATCATTTTCTGCAAATCGGTAGCCTCGGCTTTGGCATTTGCCACCGCTGCAGGTGCCAGCGTCGCTAAGCGCGTGTTGACTGCGTCAGCCGTCTGCGCCGTTTGGTTACTCAATGAATAAGCCGCGTGATGGTCAAAGCCCATTAGCTGGGCCCGCTCGGCGCGAATCTTGGCAACCTTAGTTAAGATTTCTCGGTTATCGAATTCGCCACCGCTAAGCCCGCGCGATAGAGATGCTTTGTGAATGCGTTCTCGTAAATCACGGTTTGTGAGCGACGAGAGAGAAGGTTGCCCGCTGGTATTAAGAAGTGGGAGTACGTATTTGCCTTCCAGATCTCGACTCTTGGCGGCTTCTGCTGCTGACGCGATTTGCGTTTCAGACAACCCAGCCAGCTCCTCGGCGGAATCGACAACAATCGCTTTATCATTTTTCTCTTTGAGAACATTTTGTGTGAACTGTGTTTGTAGCGTGGCGAGTTTAGCGTTCATCGCTTTGAGCTTTTCCTTGTCCTCAGCAGATAATTCAGCACCTGCGCGGACAAAATCTTTATAGGTCTCTTTTACCAAACGAGTCGTTTCAGCATCCAGCCGCATATCGGCTAGCCCATCGTGCAGGGCTTTGACCCGTGCGAATAGGTCTGCGTTAAGTAAAATCTCGTCGTAGTGGGCCGAGAGTTTTGGAGCGATTGAAGCACGCAGTGCCTCGATATCATCATTGGTGTCGGCCGAAGCGAGGGCGAAAAACACGCGAGATGCGCGATTGAGTATAGAACCGCTTTTTTCCATTGGAATAAGCGTGTTTTCGATTGTTGGTGCTTCTGTATTGCTCGCTATCGCCTCGATCTCAGCAATTTGTTGTGCCATCCCGGCCATCATCGCCGGCTCATAGTGACGATTTTCGATCTTATCGAATGGAGGGTATTTCAGATAGAGGTTGCTCTCTGTGTAGAAAGGGTTTGAAGGGCCAAATTCATCCACAGCAGGTGTCGTTTCCTCGCTAAGCGGTGCAGTTTCGCTGACAACTGGGTCAGCCTCGGCGTTGGTATCAGATTGGGTGTTGGTTTGATCAGAACAAGCTGCCAGTGTTAGCGAGGCAGCAATCAAAGTGAGTAAGGGACGTTTCATAATTATCACGCGTGACTAATTTCGATGGCGCAATGTTACACGAAACTTGGAAAAACTTGGATGAAACTAGGCACTTAGACTACTCAAGCGAGTAGCGTTTAGCACACTACTAACATTCAACAACGCTTACAGGTACTTCGATCACGTTCAGTGCCAAACCGCCACGCGCGGTTTCCTTGTACTTGTCTTGCATGTCGCGCCCTGTATCGCGCATGGTTCGAATGACCTTGTCGAGTGATACAAAGTGCGAACCATCACCCCGCAATGCCATTCTGGCGGCGTGAATGGCTTTGACGGAAGCCATGGCGTTACGTTCGATGCATGGTACTTGAACTAAGCCGCCAATCGGGTCGCAGGTGAGGCCCAAATTATGCTCCATGGCTATCTCAGCCGCGTTTTCTACTTGTTCGGGAGTACCACCTAAAACTTCAGCCAGTGCTCCTGCTGCCATCGAACAGGCAGAACCCACCTCACCTTGGCAGCCAACCTCAGCGCCGCTTATCGAGGCGTTCTTTTTGTACAGAATGCCGATGGCTGCTGCGGTGAGAAGAAAGCGAACGATGCCATCTTCGTTGGCGCCAGGTATGAACCGTTGGTAATAATGCAGTACCGCAGGAATAATTCCGGCTGCACCATTCGTTGGGGCGGTCACTACACGGCCGCCCGCTGCGTTTTCTTCGTTCACAGCCAGCGCGTACAAAGTCACCCAATCGAGCACCGAAAGAGGGTCAGATAAGCTTTGTTCAGGGCGACTCAGCAATTGTCTATGTAACTGTTTAGCGCGCCGCGAAACTTCCAAGCCACCTGGCAGTTTTCCTTCGGCTTTTACGCCTTGGTCAACACACTCCTGCATTACCCGCCAGATGTTGAGTAAGCTGGCGCGGGTTTCCTCCTCGCTTCGCCAGGCCGTTTCATTGGCCAACATCAGGCATGAAATTGATTTTTCGGTTTGCTTTGCAAGAGCCAACAGTTCGTCTGCTGAGCTGAAGGCATAGGGCAGTTCGCGTTCGTCTTGGGTTAACGGGTCTTCGGTCTGTTCTGGATGCTCAGCGGTGTTTTCATCAATAACGAAGCCACCGCCTACCGAATAAAAAACCTTATTGGAAAGCTCAGTACCTGAGTTGTCGAAGGCGACAAAGCGCATCCCATTGGAATGAAATGGCAGCGTCTCGCGCCGATGCAAGATTAAATCAGCGCTGTAATCAAAGGCAATTTCGTGTTCGCCATTAAGCAACAGCGCCCTGTGCTCTTTGATCTGCTGGACTCGTGCCACGGCATCGCTTACATCAACGGTTTCTGGGTGCTCTCCCATCAAACCTAGTAGCACCGCTTTTGGTGTGCCATGGCCAATTCCAGTAGCACCCAGTGAGCCAAACATTTGCGCTTGGATACGCCGTGTATTTGCCAGCAGATCGTTCTGTTTTAAATCCTTAACAAAAGCGTTCGCGGCTAGCATCGGCCCCACCGTATGCGACGATGAAGGTCCAATACCAATTTTAAATAGATCCAGTGCGCTTATGCTCATGACCAGCGTGTCATCTTGAAAAATCTTAACCGACAATAGCGCCGTTCGAATAGGCAGTAAAGCAATCTAAAATCATAGTTTTTAATAACGATATATAGCGTCGCTGGGCGACTAATTTGTTCAATTGCGAGCGTAAAGCAAAAAAATGGTCTAAGATTGGCTGTATGAGGGCCACGACCTCCCAGCCCCGAACACCGTTTTTTCTGCTGCCAACTTGGTTGCGGACCGGCCCGCTGTTATCCCTTTTCTTTCTTATCGCACTTAGTGGATGTGCTTCCACGGGTAGTTCTCAATCTTCTTCAAGCGACGAGCCGAGCATCGAGCAGCTGTGGGTGCAATCGATTATCAACTATAAGAACGAGATTCCGCCCGACCATCCGGATCAAATTGATGCTGTATTTCAGGTCAGTGATGAGATGCGTTTAGAAGTTAGAGAGCAATTCGGAGGCTTGTCCAAACATGGCGCGGCCAAGGCTATAGCGTATTGGTTATTGGATGAGAACGGACGTAATATGGAATATGACGTCTCTGCCAACTTTACGCCGACCGAAGCGTATGAAATGCGTCGTGGAAACTGCCTAAGTTTCACTATGCTGCTGCAGACCTTAGCGCAGGAACTAGATATCGAGGTTGAGTACAACTCTGTTTCGATACCTGATACCTGGGATTTAAATGAAGACTTGGGAATGGTTTTTTATCGTCATGTAAACGGGGTAGTAGAAGCTCTTGGTCAGCGGCAGATATTTGACCTAGCGATGGATTTATATGACCCGGGTTACCCGCAGAAGTTTGTGTCCAAAAATGAAATTATGGCGATGTGGTCGAATAATCGCGCCATCTCATGGTTGGAAAAACAAGATTTCCAACAAGCCGTGCATGCAATCAAACTGGGTGTTTCCTATGATCCGTTCAATCCTGATCTGTGGGTTAATCTTGGTGTAATTCACAAGCGACAGGGCAATTTCAAGAAAGCTGAAATTGCGTTTTTGCACGCCTATGATATCAATAAGTACAGTGTGGTGGCGGTAAGCAATCTTGAACGCTTATACCGTCAACAAGGCATGTCGTCTAAAGCCGCTGGGTTTGCGAAACAGGCCGAGCGGGCGCGTTTGTCAAACCCTTATGTTCACTATCATCGCGCGCTCGAATTATATGAAGATAAAAAATATAAAAAGGCTACTCGAGCGGCTAACCGAGCGATAATTTTGCACGACAAAGACCCACGCTTTTTTGAGTTAAAGAGCTTAATTGCACAACAGCGCGGCGATTATAAAAAAGCTTTGAAGGCATTAGAGAAAGCTTACCTAGCCAGCACCGGATCTCGGCAACGCGATAAGTATTTAAGCAAAGTGGAGCTCGTTTCGCAAAACGCAATCGAAGCCTTTGAGCAACAACAGCGTCGAGAGCGTGGAGTGAGAATCCGCAATGAAGTAGAGCTGCGACAGCCGAATTACGTCCTTCCTTAACTGTTGGTTCCCGCATTTACTAAGCTGCCGAAGAGGCGGCTTTGAGCATGTAGACAATCGTGCCATCGTCCATTTTTTGCTTAAACAGTTCACCCCGATGTAGAAGATAGTTGATGTGTGCCAGCGTTTCACCGGTGGCGAGCAAGGTTTCGACTTCGTTTAATTCGCGTTCAAACAGTATTTTGTGCGCAACCGCTGCTGACGTTGGGGAGTTCATTTCAATACGCAGTTTGTTCAGCTGCGCATTGTGGTCATCAATAAGTTGTTGCATGCGTAAATCAATGCCTTTAAACGGCTCTTGATGGGCCGGCAAAATTAAGGTGTGCGCAGGTATGTGATCACGCAGCCGTGCACACGATTCCAACCAGTCATGTAAGGGGTTTTGATCTTTGTTGCTGTAATACACGCTGATGTTTGAAGAGATGCGAGGAAGTGCTTGGTCGCCGGAAATTAGTAGGTCTTTAGTGGCGCAATACAAGCAAGCATGTTCAGGTGAATGGCCGTTGCCAGGGACGACCTCCCAGCGGTATTTCCCGATATCAAACTGATCGCCAGCGGAGATAAAAATGCAATCGTCTAACTGCAAACGTTCTTCCGCGGGTTTTACATCAACGTAAAAAAACCGTTTATATATGCCTTGTTGAGATTCGCTGAACCCAAGCTCACGCACAAATTCGAATATGTCTGGCGACTCTACTTGGCCAGCACGATCGACCAGCATGCGGTAGCGATCAAATTCCCCGCGGGTGATGTGAACCTTGCAACCGCAGCGATGCGCTAACCAAGACGCGAGCCCGATGTGGTCTGGGTGATAGTGAGTCACTATGATTTTGTGAATTTGATCAGGCCGACAGAACTCGGAAAATACGGTATCCCACACGCTGCGACTCACTGGGTCGTCGAAGCCGCAATCGACGATTACCCACCCATCACCGTCCCGCAATAACCATAGGTTTATATGATCCAACGATATAGGGAGCGGCACCCGTAGCCAAAACACCCCGTCGGCAACTTCAAACGGTTGCCCAGGTTCCGGGCTGAATCCTCTTTTAAAAGGATAATCGAGCTTGGGTCGAGAAGAAAATTTTGTCGATAATTCTGTCACTTTTGCCTACTATTCAACGACGCATAGAAACCCGTACTTGAACGGATTAAACGTGATGGTCGGTCATGCTTGTGGGCGACGAGTATAAAGGCCGTTTTGCTCACTAACCTGTAACGTCCGCGACCGAAAAGCCGAGACAAACCCAGCTTTATATCAGTATAAGTACTTATTACTTTTTATTCTTAATGCTCGGGTTTATATTCCCTCTACTTACAAAGGAGAGACTCGCCTCAAGAGTTAGCTTATGTATCAATACGACGCCATCGATAAAACCATTGTCTCTGAACGAGTATCTCAGTTTCGGGATCAAGTACGTCGCCATTTGGCTGGCGAACTGAGTGCTGCAGAACTGCAGCCTTTACGTTTGCGTAATGGCTTGTATATGCAGATTCACGCACACATGCTACGCGTGTCGATTCCCTATGGCTTGCTTAACTCGGCACAAATGCGAACTTTGGCGCATATCGCACGCAAATATGATCGTGGTTACGGCCACTTTACTACGCGGCAGAATATTCAATACAACTGGCCTGAATTGGCGGATGTACCGGATATTCTTGAGGACCTGTCGGAAGTAGAGATGCATGCCATGCAGACTAGTGGCAATTGCATTCGTAACATATCATCAGATCAATATGCTGGCGTAGCCACCGATGAGATCATCGATCCACGGCCCTACTGCGAAATAATTCGCCAATGGTCAACCTTGCACCCTGAGTTTTATTGGCTGCCGCGCAAATTCAAAATTGCTGTCACCGGCGCCACCACCGATCGCGCTGCGGTACAGTTTCACGATATCGGTTTAGAGGTCGTCAAGAGCGCCGCTGGTGAGATCGGCTTTAAAGTCTATGTGGGAGGTGGCCTCGGTCGAACACCCGTTGTAGGTAAAGTAATTAAAGAATTTTTACCACGCGACGACATTCTCTCTTACTGCGAATCTATTTTGCGAGTCTATAACCTGCACGGAAGACGTGACAACAAATATAAAGCGCGCATCAAAATTTTAGTAAATGCCATGGGCATAGATGCTTTTCGCGAACAAGTAGAAGCGGATTGGGCACACTTCAAAGATGGTGAACTCAAACTTCATGATACTGATTTTGAAACCATGAAGGCTTTCTTTCCTCAACCAGCTTATGAAGATTTGGAGGATGGCGATGTGCGTATTGACCAGTGGTTACAACTCGATACTAAGTTTGCTGATTGGTATCACAACAACACGGTTGAACATCGTCAGCCCGGTTACCGCATTGTAAATGTCTCACTAAAAGAGCATGGCGTCGCCCCGGGTGATGCAACTGACGAGCAAATGGATGCCATTGCAGATATTGCCGAAGACTACTCGTTCGGGGAGATTCGCGTTACGCATGAACAAAATTTAGTGCTGTCTGATGTGCGCCAACAAGACTTGCTGGAGGTTTGGAAGGCTCTGGACGCGGCGCGTCTGGCAACAGCCAATATCGGTTCTGTTAACGATATGATTTGTTGTCCGGGGTTGGACTTTTGCTCATTGGCCAATGCCACGTCGATCCCGATTGCCAAGCAGATAAATGAAACGTTTAACGATTTTCAAGAGCTGTATGACATCG
Source organism: uncultured Arenicella sp. (assembly GCA_937973905.1). Classification (GTDB taxonomy): domain Bacteria; phylum Pseudomonadota; class Gammaproteobacteria; order Arenicellales; family Arenicellaceae; genus Arenicella. The sequence continues at coordinate 11,168 of CALJJR010000130.1, forward strand.
GTGAAGTCAAAATCAAGATGTCTGGCTGTATGAATGCTTGTGGGCATCATCATGTCGGCCATATCGGTATTTTAGGCGTCGATAAAAAAGGCGAAGAGTGGTATCAGCTGACTGTTGGGGGAGATGCTAGTAATGCCGCGGAACTCGGTACCCGCATGGGACCCGCAATCGCTAAAGATAATGTCGGCAAAGCGGTGAGAGATATTCTGGATGTATATAGAGATTCGCGAGAGGGCGAAGAACGCCTTCTCGACACCTTTAGACGCGTGGGTATTGAGCCCTTTAAAGAGCGCGTCTACGCGGAGGAAAACTCATGAGCACCGCGAACCGAGCCATTAAAGCCAAGCCTGAAGCACTGCCCGACTTTTTATCTGAGGATCTGAACAACAGTAAAGTCGTGCGGCTTAGCGGCGTTGATTCAAATTCCATGCAACATCTGGCACCCGGTGAAGCCTTAACGCTCGCATCTTTGCCCGCTGGCGAGATCAGTGTGCCGCTCGAGTTTTGGCTTGAAAATAAGGAAGAGCTTCTTAATCGTGAAGCACGCGTCGCGCTGCAACTGGCAGGTAAAGAGCAAGCCGAAGACATTGTTGAGCAGTTAAACGATATCGATATGGTGGTTCTCACCTTCGTTAACTTTGTTGATGGGCGCAGTTATTCCGATGCCTACAAGCTACGCACTCGCTTGGGATTTAGCGGCGAGATTAGAGCCGTCGGCGATGTTCATTTTGATCAACTTGGGTTTCTAGCCCGTGTTGGCGTTGATGCTTTTGAGTTGTCTGATGATGAAGATCATGAGTATGCGCTAAAAGCGTTTAAAGAATTTAGTGAGGTTTATCAACCGTCCGCTGATGGCAAACCGTTAATCTTTTCTCGCCGACGAGTTGTACACTGATGCACATCGTCTTTGTTAAGAAAATATTTGCTGATGGCACGCCCTGTAAAAAATGTCGTGAGGTCAGTGAAAGAATGGAAGCCGAAGGCCTTCTTCAACACGTAAATCACATCGCGATTGCGGATGAGCGCGACATGGATTCCGAGGGAATGAAGTTAGCCAAGCAACATCAAGTGTCGCGAGCGCCGTTTTTTATCGTCGAGACAGGTAGCGATGTCGAAGTGTTTGACGTGTACTTCAAGTTTAAAAAGCATTTAGCCGATCACGGGCTTATGACTTCAGAAAAAGCTGCGCTCTAATGGATCTGTACTTATTGCTGAAGATAGCGATCGTGCTCTTTGTTTTTGCCCTGCCAGTATTTTTTGTCTGGCTGTTGATCAAGGGCAATAAAGACAATTAGCTAGTTTTTTGTTTGCTGTGTTCGGAGAATGTCGTCATTGCGAGGCGAAGCCAAAGCAATCTCATGACTCTGTCGCGATCTCGTAAACACAGTGAATTTATCTAAGCCTTATGCACCGCTAAGCCTGCGGGTGCTTGGCAAACTGGCATGATCTCCATTCGATTGATGTTCATCCGTGCTGGTTGAGACACAACCCAATGTACAGCCTCCGCAATATCTTCTGGTAATAGTGGTTCGCAGTTTTGGTACACCAATGCGGCTTTTTCATCATCGCCATGAAACCGCGTATTAGAAAATTCTGTGCCCGCAATTAAGCCAGGCTCCAAATTGCAAACATGAATATTGGTACCCAGTAGATCAGATCGTAGTGCCAAGGAAAAATGTTCCACAAACGCTTTACTCGCGCCGTAGACGTTGACACCTGGGTAGGCATAGGTCCCTGCTGTTGAACCCATATTAATAATATGACCACTGTTTCGTGCACGCATTGCTGGCAGCAACTTGCGAGTGAGGAAGGCCAAACTTGTGCAATTTGTTTCAATCATTGTTTGCCAATCATCCCAGTCGGTTTGGTCAGCTGGCTCCAGCCCAAGTGCTAGCCCGGCATTGTTGAGCAGCACATCAATGTTTGAAAACTGCGCTGGCAATGCGGCAATTGCCGAATCAAGCGCCGGTCGGTCGTTAATATCCTGAGCAATGATATGGACTGGTGTCTTGCTAAGTTCAGCAGCCAGTTCAGCCAGTTTTTCTTCCCGCCGCGCGAGCAATACTAATTGATATCTATTTTCAGCAAGCTTCGCGGCACAAGCGCGACCAATTCCGCTGGACGCGCCTGTAATGAATGCAGTGGGTGATGACATCTTTATTTATTCCTTGAGGGGCTCAAAAAGAAAAGATGATTATCTTTGATGAGCGGAGTGAATGCTATAGGCAGATAACCGCAGTACTGTTGTTCTCAGCTACAACCGGAAAGCATAGTTCAGCGGGTGGTGGCGGTGGACAGATCGGTGATTCACCCTCAGCATTAGGAGATGTATATGTGTTCGCGGAGCCTGCCGGGATTATCTTTTCCAAAGTGCCTTCTTGATTTAAGGGGTTGCCGAATACAGGAGTTGCAACCACGTATAACTCATTTTCTACATCGATTCCAAAACCAGTTATATTGCCCGCTGCTTCAACAGAGAACTCGCGGATCGTACCCTGCTCAAGAGACATGATGCTGCGACTTGTGCCGGGACGAAAAAAGTCTGCAAAAATATAGCGACCATCAAGCGCTGCAAGAGCATCTCCTCGGTAAACGTAGCCACCGGTAATTGAGGTTCCAATTGCACGGCCGTACTCTGCGACTGGATCTATCAAATCTTGCGGTACACCAGGTGGTTCGTCGGCTGTGACAAACGCAGATGATGCGTCGGGATCGATGAAGAAAAGGGTCCCTTCTTTCCAATTCCAACCGTAATTTCCACCGTTGACTACAGTGTTAATTTCTTCGAGTTTATTTTGTCCTACGTCAGCTGCGTACAGAGTATTGCAGGAGCTAAGTTCTTCATAACACATGGGGTCGAATGAAATACGGTAGGGGTTACGAAATCCATAGGCGAATATTTCATCGAGTCCGGGTGAGCCAACAAACGTATTTGTGCCCGGAATGCTGTACTGACCTCTGTCACTATCGTTTCCGTTGGGGTCTATGCGGAGGATAGATCCCAGAATGGATTGATTGTTCCTTCCATTGCCGAGCAATCCGTGACCGTCAAAGCGCGGCCCACCACTTCCTTGATCATCAGCACCACCCCCATCTCCTAGGGAGATATACAAGTAACCGTCGGGGCCAAAAGTTAAGTCGCCACCATTGTGATTGAATTGGGGTTGATCTATGACCATTAAGGTTTTGGTCTTGGTGATGCTCGAATTGCAGCTGGGATCTGAGGCGCGGTATTCAGAGATTACGGAACGGTGCTCGGGTGAAACGTTGTTGGGCAGTGTTGTAAAGACGAAGCCATTGTCATGCTCACTTCGTTCCGGCTCTGATTGATAGGTATAAAACAACCCGTTGGTTTCAAATTCAGGATGAAAGGCGATGCTTAGTAAACCACGTTCATCAAAACCGGCTCTTGGAGGTACGAGCTGATTCTCAATATCCAAAAAGGTGGTTTTCTCGCCACTCGCTAGGTCAACTCTGATTACTTTGCCGCGTTGCTCAACGACAAAAATACTGCCATTTATTCCCGGGGCGGTCACCGCTTTAACCGGAGCATTGAAGTTGTCTGCGACCAAATATAAGTCGATTGCGGTTGTTTCAGTCGACAGAGGATCGTTCCCTGGTGTCGGAACTTCAGTTACTACCAAGTCGATTTCCCAATCGTCGTTTGCGCCTGGCTCTGGAGAGGTCTGGTTTTCTATCGGAGCTGCATCACGAAAGTTGATAGTATTGTTGTTGCCAACCACCCAACCGGGCTGAGTGTTGTAGCGAATTTCATCTATAAACCGATACCCATCCACGCTATCCGTGTTGACATTTTCTTCCACGGTTCTAAGTGCTAAATCTAGTGCCGCTTGATCATCGCCTCCATTAGTTAATCTAGCCGCCAAAAAAATGGGCCGAATAGACCACCCGTAACTGTTCCAGCCGTTACCGCCACCTGGCATTTGATGACAAACTTGACAACCAAGTGCAGCAGATTTAGCCGCTGGGTAGGTTTCTTCCCATTGAGTTAAATACTGCCCGCGAGCCGATGCTTCTCCGAGCAAGTATTGAGTAGTAAAAAAACATATGAGAGTTGAGAAAATAAGCTGATACTTAACACTCCTCAGTCTTAATGGGCTCATTAAGTATCAATCATCAAGTTGTCAAACATGCCTGGTAGTTCAATCAGTGGTGGTTCCCCTGTGTAGCTAGGGTCGGTTCGTGGAAACACCTCAGATCCCGATCCTGGCTCAACCCAGTCACAAACTTTCCCAAATAACTCATCGATTTCAGTTCTCGGATCTATATCGGGCGTATTATTGGGTGGTTCATCGTATTTAGGTATTTCACCTTGTTGAAAAATTTCGCCATAAACGCCACCGCGGCAACGATCACTGATAACTAGCATTAAGTTGCCTTTGCCATGATCTGTACCAGCGCCCCCATTGTCTCTTATCTGTCTTCCAAACTCGCCTGCGATCGTCAATACCAATTTGTTTTTATCTTCCGAAGGCAAGTTTTTCCAGAGTGCCGAATACGCTCCATCTAGAGCCGTTGGATCGGTTGGGGAAGTACCATACTGGCCAACAAACATGTCGCGCAACATGTTTTCTATTCCCCTGCCGAGATAAGGACTGAATGGATCGTCAGCTAGCCGGTCAGGAATTTGTCGTTGGTTGTCATGCGTATCCCAACCTCTTATGCTCATTGAGAGCGCTGCGGGATTTAGTATGTCGTTTACAGCGATAACGTCATACAAGTTTCGGATTTGCGTGCCCAAATCGCTATGACGTAAGATTCTTCGACCAGCCATATCGCCAGTGTCATTATAGTTGCGTCCGGGGTTGATCCCATCTATATCCCTATAAAGTGCCTCAATTTCCTCAGGAATGGGAACCGATTGAAGACGCTGTTTTACGGTCTCACCGAATTCTCTGATCGTCGCTTCATGGGCAGTAAATTTTTCAAAAGATGCGCCAATGTCTTCGCTGGCCAAAGCGGCATAGTAAGTCTTGGCTGCTCGAGCGATTTGATCATCCCTTCTTCCATGTGGGTCACCGACAGGATTCCAATCAAAAAGCCCAAATTCTCGTGAATTGTGCACCGAGATTAAATCCGAATTATCAATTTGATCTGGATTGTAATTTGGGGCAGCTCCGACAGGCCCAAAGGAAAATGGTGATGGCGAGCTGCGCAATGAGATGGAGTTCCCCCCAACCGACCTCGCCAACCTACCCCCCCAACCAGATCTATCTTGATTACTCAACGTGCTTAGCAGGTTACCTTGATTTAACTGTAGTGAGCTTAAATCATGTGCCCTGTTGGTGCCGCCAACGGCATTGAATACCAATGCGACATTGCCAGACATAAACATATCAATGAGCCAGCTCGCTTCGCTCCAAATTCCAAAAGATATCCCAGCGTTTAAATTACCAGCATCAACTAAACCCGCTGAACTCCATGCAGAACTGCCAACTGTGATTTCGGTGTAATCCTCGAGATAACGTTGCTCAGCAGTTTGACCACTCAGCCCGAGGCTATGGGCGCGCCCTCGATTGCTCCAGTATTTGTCTCCAAAGCTACCTTCAGTATCATCAAATTTCGGCACGATTAGATGTCGAAAATCGGGACCTCCATCTAAAAAAGTATTCACTAAAATCCTTCTAGATAAAGGTTGCTGCGTAGCCGAAGCCGATTGAATAAATCCCGGCATAGACCCAGTGCCTGCTACCAAGCTCATGAAAAATGCAGATTGGAGAAACTTTCTTCGATCTTTATCGCGGATACTCATATTTATTCCCCCTCCGCAAAAACAAACGGTGTTGTGTAAATAAACCCGAGTGCACTGTTGATCCGTTCTCGAGCATGGATTCTTTGATTCAGACCCGAGTTGATACCTTCGGTGGTATTCAACGGAAGCGTCACTTGCCCTAGCTGAGATAGAACGTTTTGGGCGGTTGGGTCATTAAGGATTTGGTCGCCAGTCATCACGGCATTTAGCGCCGCTAACTCATGAGACAAGTAGTTGCCTCCATCATCATAGTAACGGCAGTAATCATTCCAAGTACCGCCTTCCAAAATCTCGAGGATTGGCGAATCCGTGGCTGATTCCGAGTATCTGTAGTCGGCAATTACGCACATGACTAAATTAAAATCAAAGCCTGAATTTCCATCGTCATTGCCACCTGGCTGAATGCGAGCAGCACCAAGCAATGAATAAAGATGAGCCTTTTCTAGTTCGGTATAGTTATCCATGCTTCCTACGGCATGATTCCATAGCCAAGCCGCAACATCCTCGACGTAATAGTTGCCATCTTCTCTTTGAGGCAAAACTGACGGCCAGTCCTTTTCCCAAGAGGTGTCGGAGTCGCCAATGTCACACGATTCACAATACACGGCCTCGCGCATTCGTCTCTCATCATCAGTAAGGCGATTGTAGTTGTTTTCAAACACAAGCGAAGAGTCCGAAGCTTCTAGAGATGTCTGGCCGCCAAATACATTGTGCAAAGGTCGGAATATTTCACCGGCAAAATCATCTTCAATTAGCGGGTTAATAATTCTACCCGGGCGTCGAGAATATCGATGGCCACCGCCAATGAATGCTTCGAGGTTGCTCAAGTTATTCTTATTCGCTAGGTAGATTGCCTTGTCCAAGGAGGTGAGGTACTTGCGCTGCTTTGGGCTATGAAACAGTGTTGAGATCGCATAAGCCTGAATAAAGTCTAGAAGAACTCTATTTATACCCATCGAAGCCCATGATGCGCGCAGCAAGTTTTTGGTTTGTTCATCCAAATTGTCGTCAGCGAGCACAGAGATGATCATGATCGGAAGATTTTTCAAGCTTTCCGGGTGCTGCATTGATAGAGGCATCAAAGCATCGATTTTGGCATTTGCATCCGCACCAGCAACCTGCTGACCAAATATTGATACAGGATCGACATGGTGATCGTCAGTTTGAAAATCAATTTCAAGGGCAAATCCAAAATCGTGGATATAAGGCAAATTCATGCCAGTTAGTAGCTTTGCAGTTTCAGGGATGGTCACATCTTCATGATTCGGATCATTCTCGCCGAAGATGCCGTAATACAGCTGATGAACTTCTCTAGCGAAATCATCATTACATTCACACTCGTTGGTGGCCGAGTTCCATGAGTTGAACATATGACCGTACTGGATTGCCACCGCAGAAGACTTCGCGGCAATGCCCATCACATCTTTGTAGGGCAGACCAGCTGCATGAGCTTCCATGACCAAATCATAAAATTCGGTCATTTGTTCTCTGTTTCTAAGTACTTCTAGATTCACGGCGAGGTGATAGTTAGTTTCCCACAGCCCTATTTTTTGTCTAAATGGATTCAGGCCCCTAACCGTCGCCATCCGGGTAAAAATTCCATCTAAGTTGTCATTGCGAAGTTCAAAGTTATCTCTATCGTCTATTGGTATCGGTGTATTGGCGCTTTCGTCTGAGAGTAGGCCGGCAAAGCTGCGGAGTTTTCCAAATTGATTTGGCGTAGCTGTGTCAACGTAAACTTCGTTTGGGGCAAGCGGGGACAATAGAGGGTTATTTTGATTGAAGTTGAGCATCTCAGTAATTGCAGCTGCGGGCTGCATTACTGACCATAAATAGATTTGTTGATCTGTAGCGTGTCCGCCGTGCGCGAATACCTTCAACACCTTGCGAACAGCTTTTTCATCCCACTCACCGCGGGTGAGTCGTGGTAGCAAGAGTTGCGTCTGGTTTGTTGATTGCAGCTCGATGGTGGAGACCGTAACGGTCAAGCCCGGCGCGTTAATGATCAGGTTGATATAGTTGACCGAACGTTGCTCATTTAAACTCAGTCGAAAACAGTTTTCACCAAGTTGAGCCTCTTGCGGTTCACCGTTGACCTCCACAGTAAGATCGCCTGGGTTGATGTCCTCGGTGCTGTCAACAATGAAACATAACTCCGTTCCGACCCGTTGCAGTTTGAACTCCGCATACAGGTTTTCAGTGACTTGATAGCTATCAGGGGACAGTTCGTCAATACCCAGTACGACTCCTTCTCCCTCTGGTTGCGGGATCGGCGGGTCTCGATCTAGCAAAAGCATGTTTATGATGGACATTACTGCCATCAACTTATCTTCGTCAGATGTTTGACCGTACGCAGGGGACACTACTACCGTTAGAATAAAGGCTATAAAGAGCGAAGCGATGCCGTGTTGTGCGCGATGTTGATGCGAGCGAGCGAATTTGTTCTTGTTCACCTACAAGACTCCGGGAATTTGTTCTGTACTTTTTTGTTTTTGTACAGTTTGCGTTTCACCGCTCTTGACCGGGAAAGTTCAAGATCAGCGTCCGACGCATTAAATCTCTGCTTTAATGCGAATCATTGAGTGCAACCAACGCACGAATTCCCTACCACAGAACCGGTATTGCACCGATTCGATACTGCTCCAATAACCGAGGCCGAAAAGTTTACGGCAAAGTTTTAAGAATTGCGAGCGAAATGTTACTGTGAATCAATGGCTTATAAATTACCATTAATTCACTCTCGCAGTCACTGATGACAATTTTTGTCAGAGGTGTGACGGATAGAATATTGCCGCTTAAACCCGCATAGAAACTATCAATCCGACAGATTAGGTCAACATTAGCAATGCGAAATTCTCATCTGGTTCTCGGCCCCGCTATATCCATCGCACTTTTTATATTGCTGCGATTTAATGGCGTTGAGTACTTGCCAGCGGTTACCGCGGGCATTACTTTACTTACCGCATGGTGGTGGGCAACCGAGGCGCTACCGATTCCGGCAACCTCATTAGTGCCATTTGCAGGTTTTCCTTTGGTGGGTGTGTTAACCCACAAAGAGTCAGCCGCCGGACTAGGTTCACACGTGATTCTGCTATTAATGGGTGGGTTCATAATGGCCAAGGCGTTAGAAAAGAGCGGCGCTCATGAACGGTTTGCGATGATGATCTTGAGGCTGGTTGGTTCGCGTAGCAATAAACAGTTGATTCTAGCGTTTATGTTGGCAGCGGCCTTGTTGTCAATGTGGGTAAGCAATACCGCCACATGTCTGATGCTAATGCCTATTGCACTTGCGTCATTGCGGCAAATTGATAACGAAGCGATGACCGTACCGTTGATTTTGTCCGTTGCTTACGCTTGCTCAATTGGCGGCATAGCAACTTTAATAGGGACTCCACCTAACGTTATTTTTGCTGGTATCTATGAAGAAGTCGTCGGGAGAGAGTTTGGCTTTCTGGAATGGATGCGCATCGGCTTGCCAATATTTATGGTGATTTTGCCCTTAGCTTGGCTTTGGTTGGCCCGCAATGTGCAAGGTCAATGCCACGTTGAAATGCCGCCCAAGGAGAAGTGGAGCAAAGATCAAAAGCGCGTTGTGGCCGTGTTTGGCCTAATCGTAGCGATGTGGATATTTCGCGCGGAACCCTTTGGCGGCTGGAGTGGTTTACTCGGTCTCTCGACGATTGGTGATTCGACCATTGCCCTGTTTGGCGCCGCCCTTATGTTTATCGTGCGTTCGGAAAAAGGCGAGGGCTTGCTTGATTGGCCAACTGCCGTGCAAATTCCTTGGGGCGTGCTCCTTATGTTTGGCGCCGGTATTACCATTGCAAAAGCATTTTTCGAAAGCGGTTTAGCCGATTTAATCGGCGTTGGTCTAAGCGGTGTAGTTGGCGGCTTGCCGATCTACTTGGTGATTTTGTTTATCTGTCTGTTTATCACTTTTATGACGGAGCTAAATTCCAACGTGGCAACAACCACATTAATTATTCCAATCCTCGCCGCGACGGCAGCCGCGACTAACCTGCCACCAGAGCTGTTAATGATACCCGCGACTATTTCTGCTTCTTGTGCCTTTATGTTGCCGGTTGCCACCGCTCCCAACGCAATCGCTTACGCGACTGAGAAAGTAACGGTAAAACAAATGTTGCGTGAAGGTCTTGGGCTGAATATCCTGTTGGCCTTTGCGATTAGCGGCCTTTCGTTTGTGCTTCTTGCTCGCTAATTAAAAACGCATTCTCTCATCTTAAAATTATGAATTTATTCTGCCGAGCAGTACTGTTGGCCCTGCCGCTCAATGTCGCTGGCATAAGTTTTACGTCTGCATCACCGCAACTGAGTTTTGAGCCCTGTCAGGTGGTGAAAAATTCGGTATTCGTTGATGCAGAATGCGCAGTACTAGAGCGTGCTGAAAACCCAAATTTGCCCGATGGGGAGAACAACAAGAAAGTAGCACTCCATATCGTGAAATTTGCGGCACGCACGCCGGAACCCGCAGCTGACGCATTCACCATTATTCAAGGTGGGCCAGGTATGTCATCGATTGATCTTTACCTCAGCATGCGCCAAGTGTTTGCTGGCGTATTGGCAAATCGGGATATTATCGTGGTTGATCAACGTGGGACTGGCCGTTCAAACCTATTGAGCTGCCCGCAAAATGACGCCTTGAATACTGGCGAGTTCAACGAAGAGCTCACCAAGCAGTTTGCTCGTGAATGTTTGGCGGCGCTAACTTCAAAACCGGAATTTTATACCACCAGCATCGCGGTTCAAGACTTGGACGCGATAAGAGAATTGGCTGGCTATCCCCAGTTAACCATCTATGGAGTTTCCTATGGTACGCGCGTGGCTCAACACTATGCGCGCCAGTTTCCATCGCGCACCAGAGCATTGGTGCTCGATGGAGTAGCGCACGTCGGTCTAAATCTCGCTGGAGCTGAAATTGCCTTGCGTTCCCAACAGGCCTTTGATCGAATTCTAAGTCGTTGTGATGCCGAGCCCAGTTGTCAGAGCACCTATGGAAGTTTGGGTGATAAATTTGCAGAGCTCCGCACTCGCCTCAAAGAAACCCCGGTTACGATAAATTTCCCACACCCCATCAGTGGCGACTTCATCGAACAGGAACTCACTGAGCAACATCTGCTTGGCATGATGAGGCTTATGCCATATGCCACGGAATCTTTGGCCCTGCTGCCACTAATTCTCACCCAAGCGCATGCAGAAAATTATGTGCCGATGGCTGCGCAAGCAGTGCTGATTGAACAGCAATTTGAGAACGATTACGCCTACGCGATGAACAATGCCGTTGTTTGCACCGAAGACGCGCCATTCTTGACGGCTGATGATCTTAAGGGGCATGAGACCACTTATTTTGGTACCGATTTGTCGAAAAACATGCAAGCCTTGTGCGACGTTTGGCCGCAGGGTGTCATGGATGAGAATTTTAGAACGCCATTGGAATCCTCGATTCCTGCTCTTTTGTTATCTGGCGAAACTGACCCGATAACGCCCCCAGAAAACGGTGAGCTAGCCGCGACGATGTTTTCCAACAGCCTGCATATTGTCGCCCCTCATCATGGGCACGGCGTCGTTGGCCGAGGGTGTTTGCCGCAGCTGATGACTGAATTTATCGAGTCGGGTAGCGTCGCGGAGTTGTCGACAGAATGCGCAAATCGAGAGCGAGCCATGCCTCTGTTTACTAGCCCAACCGGCCCTACTCCATAGGGAAAAAAATCATGATCGAAGTTATTGAACTCAGTAAATACTTCAAGTCCGGGAAGTCAGTGATTAAGGCGGTGGACGGCGTATCGTTCAACGCGGAAGACGGCCGTATAACTGGTTTATTAGGGCCAAACGGCGCTGGCAAGTCGACTACGTTACGCATGCTCTACACCGCATTTCGTCCGGACAGCGGCACCGCAAAAATTGACGGCATGGACGTGGTGAAAAACACGCTTGAAGTGCGTAACAGTATCGGCGTACTGACCCATGATGCCGGTATTTATGAACGTTTAACGGCGCGAGAAAATGCTCAATATTTTGGCGAGTTGCATGGCTTAAAGGGCAAGCAGCTAACCCGGCGAATCGATGAGCTTGCTGAATTGCTGGAGATGCAAGATTTTATTGATCGCCGTACCAAAGGCTTTTCGCAGGGTCAAAAAACTAAAACTGCGCTGGCTAGAGCGTTAGTGCATAAACCCAAAAACGTGGTGCTTGATGAGCCCACCAATGGGCTTGATGTGATGGCGACGCGTGGCCTTAGGGAAGTTATCTTGCGTTTGAAAGAAGCGGGTCACTGCATTCTTTTCTCTAGTCACATCATGCAAGAAGTCGCCGCTTTGTGTGACGAGATAGTGATCATTGCCGATGGAAAGGTGGCAGCCAGCGGGACGCCTGAGCAAATTCGCAGCCAAACTGGAGACGAAAACCTTGAAGATGCATTCGTTACCGCGATTGGCTCCGCTGAAGGTTTGGTGTAGGTGAGAAATATGTTTAAAGGCTTTTATACAATTTTTCGCAAAGAAGTGATCGATAATCTGCGCGATCGCAGAACGCTGACAACCATGAGCGTCTCGATCGTCATCGGTCCATTGTTGATGTTTGGCTTTCTCTGGTTTGCAGAAAAAAGCATTAAGGAAGAAACGGATTTGGTGAGTGGCGCGCCGATTGAATTGCCAGTGATTGGCGCTGAGCTGGCACCGAATCTGATTGGCTTTCTTGAACAAAACAACGTCAGAATTTTACCGCCCCCTGTGAACCCACAAGCGGCGATTGCCAGTGGCGATCAACGCATTGTGCTGGAAATCACTCCGGCGTTTGTTTCGGCATTCGAAAGCGGTCAAAGCGCCCCCTTAAGATTGATGTATGACAGCTCGATTTCAGGCCTAGCTCGAGTCGGCTTTGAAACGACTCGCCGTCTGTTACAACAGTACAGTGGCGTTGTTGGTGCCTTGCGTTTGCAAGCTCGAGGGATTAGCCCACAGGTAGTC
>CALJJR010000131.1 GCA_937973905.1 uncultured Arenicella sp.
AAAGCAACCAGGAACAGGGGTGGCAGCGCGAAAATGGCTGACCAAGCGATGTACGCCAACACATCAACCTGGCCCGCATGCTTCACGACTAAATTACCACCCGCCCAACTCAAAGCAGCTAACAAGGTTAACGTCACACCAAAACCGGTGGTATAACCGTCAGTAAAGACTAACACTACGGCGATGCCAAGCAGACCAAGAGCTAAGGCAATTAGTTGAGTTCTATGCACAGATTCAGAAAGCAGATAGGCGGATAATCCTACAGTAAAGAACACCTGACTTTGCACAACTAAAGATGCCAGCCCTGGCGAAATATCACTCTGCATTGCCCAGAACAGGAAACCAAACTGTCCCGCTCCAATCAGCACGCCGTAGCTGATTAGCGAGCGCCACGGAACCGCCGGCCGTGGTAAAAATAACACCAGTGGAAATGCTACTAGAGCAAAGCGCAAGGCGGCGAACGTAATTGGTCCTAGCTCATCTAAACCGTAGCGAATAAAAACGAAATTCGTGCCCCAGATGAATACCACGAGCAGGGCAAGAAGGTTGTGCGCTAAGCTCACCCGATACGACCACCATTCTTACGAGTAACCACAACGACTGACGGTCTTGGCGGCATGCTTTCTGCAAAATCCGGCCACCGAGTTGATGCGGTTTCAATCCTAGCGCTTCCCGGGCGTTCTTCAATGTCACCAGGATGCTGCACGGCCAAGAACAGGCTTTCACCATCATCAGCAAATACTGGCCCACTCATTTCAGCGCCCATCGGCACGCGAAAAAACATCTTACTCATGCCACGTAAGGGGCCTTCAGTTTCAAGTGACCAAAGCCCGTCATTGGTTCCTGTCAGATTTGCTTTTGGGCCTTGGTCAGTGGACACCCACAAGCGACCCGTTGGATCAATCGCACCATTATCTGGACTGGCAAACCAGCCATTTTCGCTGGTCTCAGGATGGAAGTAAGCATCATGATCTTTATTCTTGTGATCGCCGCCTTTAACCAACATATCCCAATAGCCACGGGTCTGCGCATGATTGTTATCTAACTCAGAGATTTCGATAATATGGCCGAAAACATTCGCGGCGCGCGGGTTCGCAACATTGGGCGTTTTACGTTTGGTGTTGTTGGTCAGCATTACGTAAACCTTACCCGTCTTGGCATTTGGCACCACATCTTCCGGGCGGTCCATCGGTGTGGCACCGAGCAGATCAGCGGCTCTACGTGGTTCGATCAGAACATCGGCTTGAGAGTCAAAATGCGCTGACAGCGGGCCTTGGCTGTGCTCTATCGGCAACCATTCCAGATAGCCTTCATCGTAGAACTTAGCGACATATAAGGTGCCATGATCAAGTAAATCGCGGTTAGCTTTTGGATTACCCAAATTTACTGGGTCACGGCTAATAAACTTATACAGATATTCAAAATTTTGGTCGTCCCCCATATAGATCACTAAGCGACCATCTGTAGCAATAATATTTTCGCCACCTTCATGCTTAAAGCGGCCAAGTGCGGTTCTCTTCTTAGGCTTGGATTTAGGATTAAAAGGGTCGATCTCAACAACCCAGCCGAAACGATTCGGCTCATTGGGCTCGTGGCTGATATCAAATCGAGCATCATGCTTATCCCAATGCATCCAACCTAAGGGCACGTTGTAGCGCTCATGGTTTGCGGTTTCAGGGTGGTTCTCTGGCAGTTCACCCCCAAAGCAATAATTGAAATTCTCTTCGCAAGTTAAGTACGTGCCCCAGGGCGTGATACCTCCAGCACAGTTGTTTAGGGTACCGAGTACTTTTCGACCGGATCGATCGGCGTTGGTTCGCATACGTGAGTGGCCCGCCGCCGGCCCAGTAATTTCCATCTCTGTGTCTAAGGACGTGATACGACGGTTGTAGACGGAATCAAGATTGACTTCCCAAATGCCATCTTTGCAATTAACTTCCACCACGCTGGCACCGCATGCCGCTTGCGAAATTTTCACCTGTTCTGCGGAGATACTGTCATTGGCTCCAAACCCTGGAAACATTAAACCATGGATAGGGTATTCGTGATTGACACATAGCAGCGCCCGCGCATCCTGACCCTTTTTAGGTTCTAGCGCGACATACCCGATGTAATCGTTGTTATAACCAAACTGCTGTAGCTGCGAATCAAGCGTTTGCGCGGTAGGGTCAAATTCTGGCGCATGCTTAAACAGAGGATCACCCCAACGCAACAAAACTTGCGCTTGATGATCGGGCGCCACATGGTGATGTTCATCCATACCATGTTGGATTTCGACAAAGTCATACGCGCTTCGATATGGGTTCTCAGAACGCCAATTAGAGTTCGCTAGTTCCGCTGAACTAACTTCTTGCTCGCTCGAACAGCCACTCAAAGAACCTAAGGCAAATGCTGCACTGGCGGCGGCTCCCACCCTTAATACATCACGACGCGAATATCTCCGCGCGCAGATCTCGGCAAAAGAACTCCCATCCTTACTAGGGCTGGGGTTGCTGATTTTATTATCGTTACTCATGATTCCCAATGCTCGGAAATTGACAGAACAAGTCTGTGATTATGCTTACTGAAGATTACAAACTTAAGAATTATTTTACGGCTGCCCCACAATGGCTCGGCCGATATCGCGTGGGTCAGAAGCTGCAGAGAGCTTATCATTGTCTACTGCAATAAGCTGTATATCACCAAACTCGAAGCCATGCGGAGCCACTTTGTAACCGCGCGCTCGAAGTTCTTCCTGCACCGGATCGGACAGTGGCCGACTAATGCTCATGGTAATAAGGTCTTTTGGCAATAGCTGATGATGAAAGCGGCTTGCAGCAACGCTTTGCTGTGCCGACATATCAAAATCCACCAAGTTAACGATGGTTTGGAAAACGGAGGTGAAAATGGTCGAACCGCCCATACCGCCAACCACAATTTCAACTTCATTGTCTTTCAATACAATAGTCGGTGACATCGAAGACAGCATCCGTTTGCCTGGCTGAATCTCATTCGCCTTACCGCCGACCACTCCGTAAATATTTGGTACCCCAGGCTTAGTACTAAAGTCGTCCATCTCGTCGTTAAGCAAAAATCCTGCGCCTTCAACGACCGAACCACTGCCGTAGCTCCAATTCAAGGTATACGTATTGGAGACCGCATTGCCCCATTGATCAACAATTGAGAAGTGAGTGGTATCAGGGCTTTCCAAGCCCGGCTTTACATCTTCTGTCTCGCTAATTGTGTCGGTCTGAATCTCGGCTGCTCGTCGAGCTATATAGGCTTTATCGAGCAGTTGTTGCATTGGCACGTCAACAAAATCCGGGTCACCAAAGTACTTAGCACGGTCGGCGAAAACGCGTTTCTCCATTTCCGCGACCAAGTGAATATACTGAGTCGAATTGTGGGCTAAGCCTGCAAAACTCTCCTGCAGCTGATCTTTCATCTCCAACAATTGAATCACCGCAAAACCACCCGAACTGGGTGGCGGCGCCGCAACGATTTGATAGCCGCGCCAGTCATGCACTAACGGCGCCCTCCACACCGGACGATAGTTGGCCAGATCTGCCGCAGAAATCAAACCATTCTCTCGCTGCATTTGGGCCAAAATTAGCTTAGACGTCTCGCCAGTATAAAAATCATTCGGCCCCTGATTCGCTATGCGTTCAAGCGTATCGGCCAATAAAGGTTGTTTAAATTGACCGCCATTTTGAAGCGCGCCAAAATGCTCTTTAAAATTGACGCCATCACCAATCCACTCAGCATCCTTCTCAACTTCTTTGGCTACTTGTGGGTGCACGTTAAAACCTTCTTGTGCCAAACGAATGGCTGGCGCTAAGAGTTCTGCCCAGGGTTTACTGCCAAACTTTTTATGCGCCTCCCATAAGCCAGCGACAGTGCCAGGAACACCCGCAGCCCTCGCGCCAATTAAACTGCTGCGCGGGTCAACACTGCCATCGGCTTCCACATACATATCTCGCGTGGCTGCACCTGGCGCGACTTCTCGATAGTCGAGAAAGTGATTCTCGCCATTAACATGCGCCAACATAAAACCGCCGCCACCGATATTGCCAGCCTGGGGAAACGTCACCGCAAGGGTAAACGCGGCAGTTACCGCGGCGTCCACAGCATTGCCTCCTTCGCGCAAAACTTGTGCCACCGCTTCCGCAGCCTGCGGTTCAGCGAGCGCGACAGCAAACTGTCTACTGGCTTGAATTGGTGTTTCCGACGGCGCCGCAACGGGTTCAACAACTTGCTCGGGTGAGCAAGCGAGCAGCAACAGAGGCAACAAGATGGTAGATAAGCGCATAGCAGTAACCACGAAGTTTTTCTGCATACTAACAAACAGGACTCTCTAAACGTATAATTAAAGCGATGTTCTTTTTAGCGTTGTCTCAGACGCTAGTTACTCTGAATGGCTTTAACCATGAATACACAACGGACTGCGAAGACCTGCTTTGATTAATCTACGTTGGCGCCATGCTGATCAAATTATAGGCAAACGATACTTGCACCGGTGGTACCTGATCCGCAAGCCGGGAATTCGTAACCTCTACCTGCATAAGTATTTTGGTAGTGATGACGACCGCGCAATGCATGATCACCCTTGGCCTTCGTGGAGCATCCTACTTTGGGGGAATCTTTACGAAGCAACCGAATCTGGCGTAAAGCGTATTTGGCCTTTGATTCCCAAGTTTCGTTCTGCTGAATACAGTCATCGACTTATCTTGAAAAGCTCAACTGCGCTGACCCTCTTCTATACCGGCAAAAAGGAAAGAGAGTGGGGGTTTCATTGCCCCAAAGGCTGGGTACATTGGACCCAATTCACAGATGACGCAGGCAACCAAGTCGGTGCCGGCTGCGGTGACGAGGAATGACTCAAGTTTTCTTTAACCGCACGTCACAAACGTTGCGCGTTCACCTCATCACGATGTTTCTTTAAGTATTTCATAAACGGAGTACCTCCGGTGCCGACCTCAGTGTCGTTACCGGCGGCGGTTTTACTTTGTTTGTTGATATAGCTAGCCGCATATTCCAAATGCTTGGTGCGAAATTTGGCCAGCTCCTCCAGCGTGTCATTATAGGCCTCGCGAGTCGCTGAGTGAGCGCTGGCCTGCACCACTGTTCTTAGGTTTGCAGACAGACGAACCTCATCGATAAAGCGACGATGCGCCGGAGGGCGGTAAATATGCAACTCATCCAAATATTCACGCAAAGGATCAGCGGCATGATTTATCTTGAGCAGCGCATCCATCGCCGGAACAATCGATGACTGCGAGCCAGTTTGCCCTCGAAAAACCTGTGGCGTACCATCTACTTCTCGCACGCCCTCATAAATAATGCCGTTTTTGAGCGCGGGGTTGTCTTTCCATCCATGAATCCAAGGGCGAACCCGATTGAAATAAATATAAGGATCACAACGCTCGGGCATGCGATCAAAAATGGCGTTAACGGTCTGCCAACCTTTGATTACTTCGTTGAGACCGCGCTCTATCTCAGTATCATTACCTTCTTCGGCAGCCTGTATAAGAACCGGGAATTCAGCTAGGATTTGGCCAGCAGCCGCTTCTATTGCGACATGAATCAGCACAAACCAAGCTTCATCCTGACCGCTGAGAAATGGTTGCAACATGTAAATATTATCGAGATCAATAGGGCCTGCTCGATCAATACGATCCCAATTATCGAGCACGTAGTGGCTATAGGTAAGTAAAGGCGGTTGGCCCAAGGCGTTGCTTAGCTGCCACATCGGAACCGCCAGACAAGCGGGCAATCGGTTCGTGGCGCCGGCTTCACCCCAAACATAAGCCTGAGTCAGAAAAGCGTAGTGCACCATGGCCGTACGTAAAACTTCGCTACCGCATTGCACGCAAACGGCTTGAATGTCTATCACAGGAAGGTCTTCAATCAAGGAACGAATTCGACCCGTTGGAATACTCTGCGGTAGCTGCAATGCAAAATCTCTGATGGCTTGCAAATCAGAGGGCAACTTCACCCCAGCTACGTCGTACGGCGCTAAGAAGCCCCGTTCCCTGGAAATCTCAAAATCTCTCAATTGAATCATTGCGTTTCTCGTGCTGAGCAGCCCCAGTAATGCGTTTAAACCATGCATGCAAATATAGTGCTATATTTGCGCAATAACTTTGTTTTATGTGCTTATATAAATGATAAATAGCAATAATGATTAAATTAGATAAACTAAATCACAATATTATTCGAATACTCTCTCGTGATGGTCGAATCAGCAACTCAGAGTTGGCTGAACGCGTTGGTTTATCAGCATCTGCTTGCCTTCGTCGTGTTCAAGACTTAGAACGCAAAGGGGTCATTACCGGCTACAAAGCCAAACTGAATCGCGCAGCGCTTGGGCATGAAGTCACCGTTTTTGTAATGGTCGGTCTCAATGAACATCGCTCAGCAACCGCCCGAGAGTTTGAGGACGCTATT
>CALJJR010000132.1 GCA_937973905.1 uncultured Arenicella sp.
TGTACAGCGTAGTCGGTTGGTTGCTGATTCAAGTAGGGGATACAACGTTTGAGCCGATCGGCATGCCTGAAGGGTCATTAAGAGTTCTCATCATAGCCGTTCTCGCCGGGTTTCCATTTGCGGTAGCGCTAGGTTGGGTGTTCGACTGGACCAGTGAGGGTATTGTTCGAACCTCCGCAAGTCACCCAAAAAGTAGCTCAGCACCAAAGCCTGCTAAGAGGGGTAGAAATTTCCCCCTGATTTTAGGCATGGTCGGATCAGGCTTAATGCTAATCCTGAGCTACGCAGGGTATCGCGGTTACGATTTTTATACTAAGGCGCAGTGGGCGCAAAACGTAGCTCAACCAAAACTCTCCGAGTACGTAGAGGAGAGTGATTTTTTTGCCGCTTTTAACTTAGCTAATGAAATAGAAGAAGCGCTCGGCAAAGTACCCGCGCTGGAATCTGTCTGGCGGGTAGTAGCAGCGCCAGTAAAATTTGATACGGATCCACCCGGTGCTGCAGTTTCTTATCGCCCTTACGACAACGTTGAAGCTCCCTGGGTAGTGCTCGGTACTACGCCGATTCCAACAACCCTGGTACCAAACGCCCCAGCCGTATGGAAAATTGAAAAAGAAGGTTATGAAACGCGGATATTCGCTAGAGCTCCTACCAATTCCATGGCGGATGAATTTAGGTGGCCGGTACATTATCGCCTAGACAAGAAAGGCGCTGTTCCTGTTGGTACGGTTGCCATAGAGGCCCGAGACTATATTGCTGCGCCATTGGCGGGGATTTCTCTCCCGTCTGGTGCCACCGTGGAGCTTGAGCGCTTTTATATCGACAAAACCGAAGTGAGCAATAAACAGTATCAGGAGTTTGTTGACGCTGGTGGCTACCGCCGCCATGAGTTCTGGGATCAGCCGTTTATCAGTCAAGACACTACACTTAGTTTTGAACATGCAATGTCTCGATTCCTCGATTCCACTGATCGCCCTGGCCCAGCAACTTGGATTGGAGGGCGTTATCCAGAAGGCAAAGGCGATCACCCGGTTGCTGGGGTGAGTTGGTTTGAAGCCGCGGCTTACGCCAAGTTTCGAGGGCGTCACTTACCAACCGTGTACGATTGGGCACTTGCGGCACTTCCTGATACAGAAATTATTGCGTCCATCGCACCGCAAATGGCAGCACAGAGCAACCTTGAGGGCGAGGGGACTTTGCCGGTAGGTTCTACTTCTGGAGTGAGTGCCGGCGGTGCACTCGATATGTTTGGTAATGTCGCAGAATGGGTCTGGAATGCCGAAAATGAAGACCTAAGATTTACCCTAGGTTTAGGTTGGTCGGACCCGGCCTACAACGCATCAATTGCAGCATCAGCGCCGCCTTGGAGCCGACAGCCTGAGCAAGGTTTCAGGCTAGTGACCTATGAATCCGGGGCGTCCAATCCTAGACTAGCACGTAACTTAGTTACCCAATCTCTCGATTACGATTCACTAAAACCACTTTCCGACGACGCATATCGGGTCGCAGTTTCTTCGTTCGATTTAAAACAAACTGCCGTCGACTTTTCAGAAGAAGTTGTGGAATTGCCAACCGGTTTTTCTGCGACTCGCGTCGAGATTGAGTATCCGTTTAGTAGCGAGAAACTGCCGGTTTATATCTTAACCCCCGAAAACACGAAACCACCGTATCAGCCATTAATCTGGTTCGGCGGCCAAAACGCCATTCACTCTGCAGATAATGCCTCCCTGTTCGAGATCGACATGCGCATTACCAACTTTCTGCGCCAAAGCGGAAGAATGATGGTTTTTCCGATTTGGACGGCCACTTTTGAGAGGAACAAAGACAATAGCTTGCAGCAGTGGCGAAATGTCGGATCAAGCCAATGGATCCCAGATTGGCATAAAGATTTCAGTTACACACTGGACTACTTAGAGACCCGAGAAGATGTAGACATGGGCAAAGTGGGTTTTGTCGGATTGAGTTTTGGTTCCATATTGAGTCCTTTATTGCTGCACTTACAGCCACAGGTAAAATCTGCACTTATTTGGAGTGGTGGCTCAGTCAATACTACGAATCAAATACGTGCTGAAATGATGCTGACCGCAATGCGTCGCACAACCGCGCCAACACTGATGATTAATGGTCAACACGATTATGTGATTCCATTGGCACAACAACAGCAACTCTTCAAAAACTTAGGTGCTCCAGAAGAAGACAAAAAACACGTGATCTATGATCGCGGGCATTTGGGTTGGCCGATTGGCGAGTTCGTAAAGGAAAACTTGGACTGGTTGGACAAGTATCTGGGGCCGGTTGAGCGCACACAGTGAAGTCATACGGTTTTAACCTTTTTGTGATTGTGCTCATTATGTCCGCCTGATGGCTAGCGAGAAGTTTCCTTCAATAATAAATCTGACGCCGTCATGACCCTCGAAACACTCTATTACATAACGCAGATTATCGCCGTTGGTGCGATTCTGGCCTCATTGGTCGCGATCTACATACAGCAGCGTAAGGACCATGAGCTTGCAAAAGCTGAGCACCAGCGAGAGATACTGATGCAGATAGAGCGGCTAACATCTGCCCCGATTCAACACCCCGATGCGCTAAGCAACATTCGCGCCTGCCTTAAGGACTATGAAGGGGCAAAGCGCAGCGAACAGGCTGACTTCGCACACGTGGTCCATAAGTCCATAAATCTTGCTGAATCCGCCCTTTATATGCGTAGCACAGGACTCATCAACGAGGCCTCCTATGTCGGCATGGAAGGCGCTGCATTACTGTTTCTGGTGACACCCGGTGGCAAGCAATATTGGCAACGCACACGCATGGCGGTTGGTGCAGATATTCGCGAGAATCTCGATAAAGCGCTAGCTGAACGCACTGACGTTCCGCCAATTTGGGAAGTCTTTCCGATGTACGCGCTCGATATAGTAGAGCTCACCTCTACTGAAGATGCTGAGAAAGAGGCAAACGCATGACCCTCGAAACCGTCTATTATCTTTCGCAGATCATCGCCGTGGCTGCCGTGCTCGCTTCTCTCATCTTTGTCGGCATTCAAATTCGCCAAAATACAGAGCAGGCTAAGGATGCAAACCGGCTCGCCCGTGCGCAGATGCATCAGCAGATCGCCGATGGGTTTACGCAGTCAATGCTACTCATCATACAGATGGAAGACACGACCATAGAAAATTTGTTTCTGACCGCGAATACGGACGGTGCCAGCTCGGCAGAATTACAAAAATTCTCCGCAGTGATGCTGGGTCTATTTAAGCATTTGGAGAACGTCTTTTACCAAAATAAACAAGGCTTTGTTGCGGATGAATATTGGCAGTCCACTTGCAATTATATATCTCTACTCATTGGGCGCGAGGGGTCGCGTCAATGGTGGGCAAAGCGTAAGGCTGTGTTCGCACCGGAGTTCACTTCCTTCGTAGATCAGCTTGAAACACCGAACCTGTTTGTTGAGCTTGATAGTCAAGGCAAAACGACAAGCCTGCAAAGTAACTCGAATGAAGAGCCCGATGAATAACCCTCGAAGCAATTTACGTTCTCAGCGAGATTATTGGATTCTCGCAAACGAAGTTACTTTGGACATAGATCATGATTAGCAAGCAACTCATCTTGGCAAGGCGCCCCACAGGAAACATCTCGGAAGATACTTTTGAACTTGTCGATGCACCACTAAAGGATCTTGGTAAGGAAGAGGTATTAGTAGAGGTCGATTACATTTCGATCGACCCCGCCATGAGAGGCTGGATAAATGAGGGTAAGTCGTATATCGCCCCAGTTCAGATTGGTGAAGTGATGCGCGCTTGGGGTGTAGGGAGAGTCATTGAATCGACCTCTGAAGAAGTGAGCGTGGATGACTATATTGTGGGATTTACTGGCGTTCAAAATTACGCCGTGTTATCTGCAAAGGGTCTCCAGAAAGTAGACCCTCATCTTGCCCCTTTAGAGCGCTACCTCGGCGTTTTAGGCGTGCCTGGGATGACAGCCTACTTTGGCCTACTGGATACAGGTGCACCTAAACAAGGAGATACTGTTGTGGTCTCTGGAGCAGCCGGTGCGGTTGGAAGCGTGGTGGGCCAGATTGCCAAGATCAAGCAATGTAGGGTGGTTGGTATCGCAGGAGGAAAAGAAAAATGTAACTACCTGGTTGAAGAGCTGGGTTTTGATTCGGCCATCGATTATAAAAACTCGGATGTCAGGAAAGAGCTAAAGAAGACTTGCCCTAATGGGGTAGACATTTATTTTGACAACGTTGGCGGTGACATTCTTGATGTTGTGCTGGGTCAAATAGCATTGAATGCACGGATAGTGATTTGCGGGGCTATCAGCCAGTACAACAACACGACTCCGGTAAAGGGGCCATCAAACTATCTCTCGTTGTTGGTCAACAGGGCCCGAATGGAAGGTATTGTAGTAACCGACAATGCCGCTCGTTATGGTGAGGCCGCGGCTGATATGGTCGAGTGGATAGATCAGGGTAGGCTTTTGGTGAGGGAGCACATTGTCCAAGGGCTGGAAACGTTCCCAACTACTTTGCAAATGCTGTTCAACGGCGAGAACTTTGGCAAGCTGGTGATAAAGGTGACGGAAAATTAGAAACTGGCATTTTCGTAAAGAAGTTAACCTTGATCGCATATTAAAAAAACACTATTTAGTCTGGATTTATCTAAAGGGTGATCTACTGTTCAATGCCAGTCTGAAGAAGCTTTCATCGCAGCTCCTATTTACATAGTAACTTTGCGCGCAATGATAAAAACAGAGATATCATTCTTCCCGTGGTGCCACTGAGTTTCAATGGTAAAGCCCGCGTCAACAATTTCTTTAACCCATTCTGATTGCTTTAGAATAAAAAGATCTGGCATTAGCCCCAGAAGTTTACCAATCGGTGCTAAAAGCTTTACAAACCTAAGATAGGAACTGCCGAGGCAAACGGTGCTGCTGACAAAAATACCACCCGGTTTGAGAATCCTGGCTACATCCGTCAACGTTTCTTTTCTATTTGGAACAAGGTGCATAACGTTTAAGCCGAGTACAGCATCTAAACTTTCTGACTTGGCGTTGAGGTCGGTCAACGTACTTCTTTTAAAAACGACATTCTCCACGCCTGCCTCCCTGGCTCTTGTTCGGCCAATCTCAAGCATATTTTGAGCGATATCAATCGCTAAAATATCCTTTACGTAAGGAGCGTGCTTAATAGCGGTAGTCCCTGTGCCACATCCAAATTCTAAAATGTTCATCTCAGGAGTTAGCAACACCTGCGTTTCAGAGAGCTTCCTTTGATAACTTTCTTCATCAGCAATAGGGCTTTCGGCGTACCCCTCAGCTTTCTTGTCCCAAAACTCTTGAGAAACGCTCATATCAATCCTCTAGCAATGCTAAGTTAATAATTGGTTAATAATTGGGAAGTCGGACTCGACCCCGTTCTTTTTACATCGCCCCTGTAATCTTTAGCGGCAGTCACAAAGGCGATTTAGCCAACTGGCTGTACTATTTGGCCATACACTGATAGCGTAGTAAATGAAGAAGTTTCTATACGGGGCATACAAAAATCAATGAACTGGAATGATGTGGCCTTTGATTGGAACCAGATAAGAGCCTTTTTAGCGACCTCGACGGAAGGATCATTGTCTGCCGCGGCTCGTGTCCTTAACCAGACTCAGCCGACATTGAGCAGACAAATGACGAGTTTGGAGCAAGCGCTCAGCGTTACGCTCTTTGAACGCGGACACCGGCAGGTTCAGTTAACGGCCGCAGGATTGGAGCTTCTGGAGCACGCCCGAGCTATGGCCGAGTCTGCCAATCGGATATCACTTGCGGCGTCTGGTCAATCTGCAGGAATTGAGGGTAAGGTGTGTATTACCGCAACGGAGATGATGGCTACTTATTGTCTGCCGCCGATGCTGAAAAAGCTTCGCGAAATTGCCCCGAGTATTGTGATCGAGGTTGTCGCCTCCGACGAAGTTCGCGACCTTGTAAGGCGAGAAGCCGATATTGCGATCCGGCATGCACAGCCGACACAACCTGATCTTATTGCTCGTTGTATCGGGCATATCAAGGGACAGATTTACGCCTCAGATAAGTTGTTGAGCGAGGTTGGAGCGCCGCAGACGGTTGAGGACTTATCGACACTGGATTTCGTGGGGCTGGAAGATCCTGAACCGCTAATAGCTGGACTTGCAGAGCTGGGCTTGAAGTTGCGCTTAGAGCAATTTCGAATTCTCACCTCCAGCGGAAATTGTATGCTCCAATATGTTCGAGAAGGCTTAGGTTTTGGGGTTTTGCCCATGGATACTAGTGGTGCTTTTGATGATCTTCAGTGCGTTTTACCCGATCTGTTCAAACCACAGATTCCGATTTGGCTTGTCTCTCATCGAGAGCTGCGTACTAGCCGTCGTATCCGGGTGGTATTTGATTTGTTAGCCCAGGAGCTTGCTGCGCTTTCGTCAGATCAGTCTGAAATCTAATAGCCCCCTATACGAACCAGCGGTGTAAATTAGTAAACGATTTAGTTTGGTACAAAACCTTAACTAAATGAGGTTTAGCTAGTTCACCAAAGGGGTTAAAAGAATTAATACAATAGGCGAGGAAAACTGGCTTGCAAGTTCTGAAAGCTAAAAAATTTTGGAATGCGTTAACGCTAAGAACGAGTTGCCGCTCAGGGCAAAAAACGGACAACGAATGCCGAACCAAATCGAAACTAAAAAACCTACTTTGTTTAATCTCGTCTTAGTAAATTCGAAGTTGCCACAAAGAACAGAAGGTCACGAAGGTCAGATTACTGCGCTTCGCTCGCGATGACATATACGAGTTTGAAATTATGTCACTTTGACGTTTCGCGGCTATAACTTGTGCCTAGATGTAGCCCCCAACAACATAGGCGCAGTCTTTGAGAGCGTAGCGAAGAATCTCACTCCACTAGTTCAATCAAACATTTTGCTATTTATTTTTCGTGCTAAATTGTAGGGAATCCAAATACACGCCTTAAACAAGAACACCAATGCAACGAAGACAATTTTTAACCCTTTCTGCCGCGACCGCAGCAACACCCCTGCTCTCATCGTGTGGTGGAGAACCAGAAGAGTTTCCGGTGAACAAAAAACCGGGGTTTCCAGACAGTGGATTTGGGGCTGATTCGACGGCCGAGGATGTTACTGAAGGGTTGGATTTGTCGGGCAAAAATGTACTTATTACCGGGTGTAATTCCGGCATTGGCTTAGAAACTATGCGCGTTTTAGCGATGCGTGGAGCGCACGTGATTGGTACTGGGCGAACCTTGGCAAAAGCGAGCGCCGCTTGCGATAGCGTCGCGGGTAAAACTACTCCAGTGGAATTGGAGCTGACTGACTTTGAATCAATTCTAAACTGTGCTGAGACGGTTAAAGCGCTGGACCTGCCCTTGGATATGTTGATCTGCAATGCGGGTATTAGCGGCCGCTTAGATAAACAAGTTGTTAACGGTGTTGAGCTAGCGTTTCAGGTTAATTACTTGGGCCACTTTTTGTTAGTGAATAAGTTATTACCCCAGGTTGAAGCTGCTAAGAGTGCGCGAATCGTACACGTGAGCAGTCGTGCTGCCTACACACGTCCGTTGGCTGCCGGGATTCGGTTTGATTCTTTGGGTGAAGGCAATGGTGGTGTGGAATATGACTCTTGGGAATATTACGGTCAGTCGAAGCTCGCCAATGCTCTGTTCTCTTTGAAGCTTGCGAGTAAATACGCCGGCACCAATGTTACGTCTAATTCTTTGCATCCTGGTTTTGTAAAAACCAATATTGCACGTGGGCAAGGCTGGTTGTTGGAAACCGCCTTCGATATTCTCGGCCCTTTGATCACTAAGAACGTAGAAGAAGGCTCAGCAACGACTTGTTATGCCGCGGCTCACCCTGAAATGAATGGCATTAGCGGGCAGTTCTTAAGCGATGCAAATGTTGTTTCAGTTGGTGGCGACCATCATTTAGAGAATCATGCGCTCGCTGACGAACTTTGGGATTACTCCGAACGACTATTAACTAAATATTTAGGCTAATCATTCTAGGCTGCTTTGTTTGCGTATACTTTTCTAAACTCGCCGGGGCGCACGTGAAACTGTCTTTTAAAGGCCTGGCTGAAGGACGCTTCGGAGTGATAGCCCACCTCTTCTGCTACTGTCATTAAAGTCATATTTGTCTCTAACAGCAGCCGACTCGCTTTTTGTAAGCGAACGAAGAGCACATACTTGAGCGGCGACATATTGGTTAGCTCAGAAAAACGATTTGCGAATGAAGAGCGCGACATATTGGCCAATGAACCTAAACTTTGCACGCTCCAATCATGACCTGGGTCGGCGTGAATCGCGGCCATCACGCTATTAATCTTTCGGTAGGTAAACGCAGATAGAAACGGCAATGGTTGCTGTTCAATCTGTGCGGCTTCGAGCGTCGCACGAATGACTTGTATAAGAATAATCTCTGAAAGCCGATCAACAATTGCATTGGCGCCAGGTTGCTTACTCGCAGCTTCGTGGGCGATAAAACCAATCGCACTGTCTAACCAACTGGTGTTGTAACTGGAATCACCCGATACAAATAACAGTTTTGGTAGGTTATCGAGCAAAGGGTGATTGCCGATTAGGTCGAAATTAAACTCACCACACACCAGACAACAACCCGAACCGCCACCGCCATAAACCAGCGGCCCCTGCCCCGCGTACTCGACTTCTTCTAATACTTCATTAAGCGGTTTGTAACTTGAATCGGGTGTATCTGTCAGCACATGCGCAGCGCCATGCGGAATGATTGCCAGATCTCCGTTGGCGAGATGCGTGCCACTGCTTTCACCTTCAATTCGCAACCAGCAATCGCCACGAGTCACAATATGAAAGCGAGCCACTCGGCCTTGCTTTGGTACTTCTACGCCCCAGGGAGCACTCAATTCTGTGCGGAAATATAAACTACTTTCAAGTCGTAAGGACTCAAGGATATCGGTTAGCGCGTCCATTGTTTTAGGCAATCTCTAGCGTTTAGATTAATGGCTCGTAGGCTAGCAAGATGAATGGGATGTTGTCGTGCCTATATAGAGCGGTTTGGACGATGGAACTCAAATTCGAGACGAATAAACATAATTGCAGAACTCAACTGATTCATCGTCTCTTTGGCCAGACGAAAATTAAGATTGCCGCACTGAGC
This sequence comes from uncultured Arenicella sp., assembly GCA_937973905.1. GTDB lineage: Bacteria > Pseudomonadota > Gammaproteobacteria > Arenicellales > Arenicellaceae > Arenicella. Next base: position 9,159 of record CALJJR010000132.1, read on the forward strand.
CTCAATCAAATAATAAGTTTCCGCTTTGCAATAAAGCCGCATCAACTCAAATTATCGATTTATTCAAAAGTCTAAATGTTTGGACGATTTAGTCTAAATCCAAATGCTTCACACATTTTCCTCTGCGACGTTCTCCTAGAGAATCTCCTCACGGTCACAGACCCGTTTTTACATTCAACCTAACTAGGAGAACCCCGATGAAGTTCAGAAACTTATTTTTATCCCTTAGCGCTCTGTTGGCACTTGCCACACAAGTGCAAGCCAGTGACGTTACTCACTCAACCCCTGCTGTACAGGGTTATGACGTTGTCACTTACCAAACACTCAAACGCCCCGTTCGCGGCAACGGCAATTTAGTCGCCGAGCACAACGGCGCTACCTACTTGTTTTCAACTATCGAAAACCGTGACACGTTCGAAGCTAATCCAGAAAAGTACGCACCAGCCTACGGCGGCTACTGCGCATTCGGCGTATCAGTCGGCAAAAAGTTTATTGCTGATCCAGAAGTATGGAGAGTGGTCGATGAACGTCTTTATCAGAATCTTGACGTTGGCATTCAAGAACAATGGCTTAAAGACGTGCCAGGGCGAATCAAAACCGCCGACAAAAAATGGGTAAAGATTAAAGACCAATCACCCGCTTCACTTTAACTAACAATTGACCAATCGGGGTGGCTAAGAGTCGACAACAATCAGCCTGCTCTTAGTCACCCCGACAAACTCATAGGAACAATACAATGGAAACCGCATATTTTTATTTAGGCCTTAGTGGCATCCTTACTTTACTACTCTGGACACCTTACATCCTTGCTCGCATGGTCGTTTGGGGGCTCCCACTCTTCTTACACAACTACCCTGAAGACTTTCCCCGTCAAGAACCGCAGGCTCCGCTTTGGGCCGAACGCTCTAAACGCGCGCATTTAAACATGGTAGAAACACTGCCAGCTTTTGCAGCGGTAGTGCTGGCCGCTGGATTCCTTGCTCCAGAAACTTCACATGCTGCAGTCTCGATGTGGGCACAAGTGTTTTTTGTAGCTCGAATCGCCTATTCCTTGGTTTACACTTTAGGTGTGCCGTTTTTACGCACCCCAACTTACCTAATATCGTGGTTCGCAACCCTGATGATTGGCATTCAAATCTTGTAGATCAGTAGCCGATGCGCCCTTAACGGGCGCATCGAAAGCTATTGCGCCAGATTATGGCGCGGCAATCACATGAGCAACCATCTTGCTGCCTTCAAATACCGCCTCATCCATAACCGCGGTATCTGTTACAAACACAAAATCTAAAACTTTGTTTTCGTTCACGTCTCGATGCAGCATAACGATGAAATTCTCACCGCTTTCAATCCCCTTGTGCACTTTGATTTCTACATCTTTATTGGTGCCACTCTCAACGTAGCTCGAAGCAACATATTTATCTCCATTAGGTTTACCGTCTTCGAAAGGATGCATCACTAGCCAACCGTTGCCATCAATATGAACTTCTTTAAAAGTTAGCGTTGATTCATTTCGTAATACGCCTTCAACCACGATCCAATTTTTATCGCCGTTCCCGAGCGTGATTTGCGGTGCTGCCTCTTTATAAGACTCTTCAGCACTCAGACTAGATGCAAAAGTCAAAACCGTTAGAGCGGTGAGCTTGATGAGTAATTTGAAATTCATAAATATTCCTATTGGATGTTTAATCTACATGGTTGGATAGTGTTAGGAGTTGGCCAACCATTCTCGGCCCTTCAACATACCGTGCCAATAAATACTTGGCAGCATAGAAGCTTTTAAAAACCAAGCGAGCGAGGTCGGCTTTGTACCTTCGTTTAGCCAGCTCGGAAAAGTTGGTGTTACCTTACCGCCATAAGAAAATTCCGCTAAAACGATTTTCCCGCGTTCTACAGTCAGAGGGCACGAACCGTAGCCGCCATAAGCAGCTCGTTCATTGCTGCCAGCAATCGCATTGACAATATTCTGGGCAACCACGGGCGCCTGTTTACGAGCAGCTGCCATCGTTTTTGCGTTGGTGGTATTCATGACGTCACCAACTCCCCATACGTTGCCGTACTTTTTACTTTGTAGGCTCTCAGGGTCAACATCAAGCCAACCTGCGTCATCGCTAAGATCGCTCGCTTTAATAAAGTCTGGCGCGGTTTGCGGTGGGCAGACATGCAAAAAATCGAATTGAGTTTCGCTGATGTTGCCTTCGCCATCTTTAAACCAGGCGGTTTGTGATGCCCCATCTACCTTAGTGAGAGTCTGCATGAAACAGAGTTCTGCTTGATACTTTTCAATGTACTCCATCAATGCGGGCACGTAAGCTTCAACCCCAAACAAGACGCCACCGGAATTGTAAAAACTAATATCGATAGTCCCTAACTTACCTTGCTAGAGCCACTCTGACGCCGACAAATAAAGTGCTTTTTGTGGCGCACCGGCGCATTTAATCGGCATTGGCGGCTGAGTAAATATAGCCTTACCTGAATCAAGCTTTTGCACCAACTCCCAAGTGTAAGGGGCAAGGTCGTATCGATAGTTCGACGTTACGCCATTGTTACCAAGCGCTTCTTCAAGCCCTTCAACCCCAGCCCAATCCAACTTTAAACCCGGGGCAACGATTAACTGTTCATACTCGACGATGTCGCCAGATTTGAGAACGACTTGATTGATAGAACCCTCAATATCGGTAACCGAGTCTTGCAACCAGGTACATTTGGCCGGAATCAGTTCAGCGGTTTTCTTATGCGTACTCTCGGCGGAAAAAACGCCTCCTCCAACCATGGTCCAACCTGGTTGATAGTAGTGATCTGCAGACGGATCAATCAGAGCGATATTTAGATCGGCACGACGTTTCAACAAGCTACTCGCGCTCGCAATACCCGCCGAACCAGCTCCGATAATAACGACGTCATATTTCTTATTACTCACCTCACCGACCTCCTTAGCGTCTATGCGCTGCTATGTAATTATCGATCTGTCTTGATTCTCAAGACAGATCGATAAATTCTAGCTGATTTAAGCTGGGCGTGCTGCAAACTA
>CALJJR010000133.1 GCA_937973905.1 uncultured Arenicella sp.
CCTTGGCACGTGGATCATTGGAGGAGTCTAACGAGCGCGTTATCTACCAATATATTATTCCCGGCGTTTGTGAGTCCTGCTCTTTGTTAGTGGGCTTAAACGAACTCAAACCGGGCAGTGTTTGGAACACCATGACTCCGCATCTGCACGACCGCCGCTCAGAGATCTATTTTTACTACGGCCTAGAAAACGACGAACGAGTTTTTCATTTCATGGGAGAACCAGATCAAATTCGTCATATAGTGATGGAAGACAAGACGGCGGTTATTTCGCCACCTTGGTCAATTCATATGGGCTCTGGCACATCAAACTACAGCTTTATCTGGGGCATGGCCGGCGAGAACTTGGACTACACGGACATGCAAGTTCTGGATATTTGCCAATTGGCTTAAGCAACACATACTGAAAAGTGAGCATAAGAATACATGCCAAATTTTGATTTATCTGGGAAACGCGCCTTAGTCACAGGCGCCAACACCGGCTTGGGCCAAGGCATCGCTGTGGCTCTCGCCGAAGCCGGTGCCGAGCTAGTCTTAGTTGGCCGTTCTTCATCCACGGAAACCCTTGAGCTCATCGCCCAACTTTCTGGGCCTGCAACACCAAGCGAAATCAAGGCTGACCTCAGCGACCTTGAAGTCGTACAAGGCTTAATTGGCGAGGCAGAACAGGCCAGTGGCCCGATTGATATCCTGATTAATAATGCTGGCATAATCACCCGCGCCGACGCGGTGGATTTCACTGAAGCCGACTGGGACAGCGTGATGGACGTCAATATCAAATCGGTGTTCTTTCTGTCGCAAGCCTTTGCGCGATCAGCACTGGCAGCGAACAGAACTGGCAAGATCGTAAATATCGCCTCAATGCTGTCTTATCAAGGCGGCATTCGCGTGGCTTCGTATACCGCGTCGAAGTCAGGTGTCATGGGCCTAACAAGATTGCTGGCAAACGAATGGGCCCGCAAGGGCATTAATGTCAATGCGATCGCGCCCGGTTACTTTGCTACTAATAACACCGCTGCTCTGCAGGCAGATTCCGAACGCAACACGCAAATTCTTGAGCGCATCCCTGCTGGACACTGGGGCAAACCGGAAGAACTCGGCGGCGCTGCCGTATTCCTGAGTTCAAGTGCAGCCGACTATGTACACGGCATCACTCTCCCGGTGGACGGCGGTTGGTTGGCGCGTTAGTTTTTCTCAATCAAGAATCTTGCTGATTGAGTCACTCAACACTGTGTGATCGGTGGATTCAACAAAGCCTATCGAGAAGGCTTGCGGAGTCTCGAGAAATTTACCTTTTTCTCTGCGGCCAAAAGCAAACACCGTCATATAAGGCCGGCTAACGTAATCATCTGGATGTTCATCATCTTGATGATGGAGCACGTACAACATACGCTTTGATTTTATGTCCCCGAATGCAATCCATTCAGGAGCCGGCAAGTCACCAATAAAATGATCTCCAATCTGACGTTTCTGAGTGTCCTTGGAAGAAAGCCAAAAATCGGTCTGGTCCATTTCACCGCCCGGCACACCTTCATACTGCACCCAGTATTTGTAGCCCTCGCTCACCTTAGTCATAGTGAAATCGCATCGCTGCGGGTAAAAATCCCATTGCGCTTCCCATTGTTTGTTATCTGAAGTAAACGTGATGCGAACATGATCCTTTGCTTCAATATCCACAACCGAACTAGATGGATCGGTGCCAGCGTTCATCGCATGGAAATAATTGCCGTCCTGACGATGTACGGCATTCGGGAAACCACGATACTCTCCCTTCCAACCCGAGCCGGGCTCATTATGAAAGCCAAGCCAATCCACACCATCATTATCAACAATGCTAGAAAGACCACCGCCCTCTTTCTCCAGATAGTAAGTCGCGTTGTCAGTACCAATGATGTAAGCAGGGCCTCCTCCAGCCGATTCATCCACACCATGCGTCAGCGAGACAACGCCAGGAGCCGATAAAGAGCCATCAGCTGATAAAGAGCCTTCAGCAAAACCATCAACACAGATACCCAAGGCCAGGAAAAGAAAAAGTGTTCTAACTAATGACATTTTTTAAACTCCGGTTTGATTCATGCAACGGGGATAATACGAGCACTTCTTTTTAGCAACCAACCTATCAGGGATAGCACCGCGGCACAGCAGAGAAACATCAACTTGCCCCAGATCGGATTAGGAATCAGCGTCATTAAGAGCACGCCAGTGCCCATAATCATCACCATGATGCCCAACTTATTCCGTTGCTGACGGTCGTAGTCATCTTGCGATTCGTCAGCAATGACTGGGGTCTCCAAATCGACAAAGAACTCATCTCGTTCAGCTTTGGTATCGTCCTGCTCTTCTTTGTAGAACAGCGAAGTTAAGCAAAAGAAACCAGCCGTGATAAAGAGATGTGCGCCCAAAGTAAGGATAAGGTTCATGTCCGTGGCTTCGCGGCGGGTAAACTCTTCGAGCCCAATCCAACTGGCAAAGACTTGCGGCGTCAACACGTCTTTCATAAACCACGAGATACACAAACCCAGCAGCACCGTCACCCAAGGCGCCCATTGCGGTGTTTTCTTGACAAACAGGCCAACGATGAGTGGAATCAGCAGCGGCACCTGAATCATGGCCGACACTGACATCATCAGATCAAACAAGCTCAGCTCTTTTAATGACTTGAAGAACAAGGCCATAAAGATCACCAAGATACCGCTGATCAAACTGAGCAACATGCTCAAGCGCAGCAACTTTTTATCGTCAGTTTGCCTACCCCTTTTCGCCAGGAACGGCTGGTAGACACTGCGCACAAAAATACCGGCATTTTTATTCAGCGCCGAATCCATTGATGACATTGAAGCGGCAAACAAGCCAGCAAGCAATAAGCCAACGGTGCCTAAAGGCATCGCATTGCGGGCGAACACTAGGTACACCGCATCGCCGGCCTTATTGCCCAACTCAGGATAGGCTGAAGCGGCGTCGGGGTAGAGAATGGCTGACGCCCAGGGAGGAATAAACCAGACAATGCTTCCCACACCCATCATGCACATGGCCAACAAGGCGGCCTTCCGCGCATTGATGGAATCCTTGGCGGTTAAAAACCGGAATGAATCATTCAGGTTCATAATCGTCACTAGCTGCTTAACCAAGAAAAAAATGAATGTTCCCACCAGCAACAAACCATAGTTCATATCAGGCCCCATAATGAAACCCGATGGAAACTCATTGACTAGATTGACGGGGCCGCCCACCATGACCAGCGCAACGAGAGCGCATGCAAGCGAGACGACGGCCACCACCAGGGTTTGTACAAAGTCGGACGCGACCACTCCCCATGCACCTGATATCGCAGAAACGAAGAGCACCGTGACCCCCGTTACTACAATCGTCAAAGTGATGTCCGCATCGAATACTGCACTGGCGAATACGCCAAGTGCATTGAGCCAGATCCCTGCGTTGATCAGACTAAAAATAATCAGCGCCCAAGAAAAAAACAGTTCGTTGCTGGGTCCAAAACGGCGTTTGATTGCTTCAGTGGGCGTGTCTACTCGCATCTGACGAAACCGAGCTGAGAAATACGCCCAACCACAGAAGTAAGAAAAAGTGTTTGCAAAGAACACCAGGCAAACTGCAAAGCCATCCGTAAAGGCTTTGCCCGCAGCGCCGGTGAACGTCCAAGCTGAAAACTGCGCCATAAACGCAGTAGAGCCCACCATCCACCAGAGCATTCTGCCGCCACCTCGGAAATAGTCACTGGTCGATTGCCGGGCCATACCTCGAAACGTTAGGCCAATTCCCATGACCAGCATGAAGTAGCCAGCGATGACCAAATATTCAAATATCATTAGCTAGCCCTCTGCTTCTTGATCATCAGAGATCACTGACATCGACCCAAGAATCGCAGCGGCGAATAATGTCGATGATTTGTTGATATTGGCTACCTTCTCTAAACGTCTGGTATGGAGCAACGCTCTCACCGCTAACGTCTCTCACCAACTCGCGTATTAAGTAACGCCAGTTTCGTTCAGTATCACCCTCTATGTTTGGCACGTCGGCAGCGATGTCTGCTGGCAATTTCACTTCCTGCCATTCTTTCTCAGCGCCGTATAAATATAATGGCCCGCTGCCATAATGGCCCTTGATATAGATAGCGCCTTTACTGCCATAAAAAACCAAGTGATCTTCGTTAAAGCGAGGATTCAAACCGCCGTGCTTAAAAAGTACCGACACTGGCTTGCTGGCGTATTCGCTGTGCATTTTTGCCAGCACTGTGTAGGTCCACTCGACGTTAGATTCTCCCCACGTCAAAGAAGGATCATCCAGATCATCAGGAATGTGCTCACGGCGGGTTTTAAAATTGTGTACTCCCTCCACAATGGGTGCTTTACCAAGATCATCACGCACTTCGCCCATGATCGACAATATCTTCTCGCCAATCACGGAAGTAACGATCGACAGCTTGTGGGTAAAGTTATTATTCAATCGCCCGCCGCCGTCTTCCTTGCGGTGAGACCAACCAAATGGAATGTCGCGTTCCAAGTTGAAGTGTGAAATACATTCCACTTCCAGCGGCTCCCCAATCGCGCCATCCGCCACCAAGCGTTTTGCGTGCATGACTTCCGGCATATACCTGAAGCTGGCTGCGAATGCCGTTTTCACACCTTTCTGAGTGGCGAGGTCATACAACTCTCTCGCGGTTTCACCACTCTCGGTCAACGGCTTATCGCAAAACACATGACATCCCTGCGCGATGGCTGCCTTGATCGGAGCCACATGCACTCCGCCCGGCGTACCAATCGAGACGATATCAGGCTGGCATTCCTGCAAGGCTTGCCCCCAGTCGGTGCCAGCGAATGGGATACCCATCTTCTCAGCTACTTCAGTGACCACGGATTCAGTTCTACCCACCATGCCAACGACTTCTGCCCCTGCCCAGCGGAAGGCTTCAGCGTGGCCCTGCCCCGCGAAGCCAGTGCCATGAATCAGTACTTTTAGTTTTTTGCTCATCTTCTGTTGCTCGATACGTGCTTAATCGTTACCTAATAATTCCAGAGAGTGCCATCTTCCAAACGCACTACCGGATGATAAGTACGTTCAAAAGAATAGCGCTCTGATTGTTGTTCATCGAAATCAACCCCCAGGCCCGGCGCATCAGAGATATAGAACATTCCGTCTTGGTAAAAATGCTCTGCAGGGAACAGTGCGTCACATTCTGGGGTGCCAAGCACCAGATATTCTTGAATTCCGAAGTTTGGTGCCCACGCGTTTAGATGCCCTTGCGCGGCCATAGAAATAGGCGAATGACTTGGCGCCCCGTGAAATCCAGTTCTGACATTATGAATGGCTGCGAGCTCCACTATCCGCCTCAGATGAGTAATACCACCTCCATAGGTTGCCGATATGCGAATAAAGTCGATCAACTCTTCTTCGATCATCTGTTTGCAATCCCACAATGAATTGAACACTTCGCCAATTGCGATGGGGGTGGTTGAATGTTGGCGAATCAGCCTGAGCGCGGTTTGATCCTCGGCCGGCGTTGGGTCTTCAAGCCAATACAGATTGAATGGCTCAACTTCTTTCGCAAAGGCCGCTGCCTCTCTTGGTAACAGACGATGATGCACGTCATGCAACACTTTTAGTTCCGGCCCAAAGCGGCTACGAATCTCCTCGAAGACCTTAGGCATGAATTGCAGGTATTTCTCGGTACTCCATATTTCCTGTTCGGGGAGCGAGCCAAACTGAGTGATGAAATGTTTGGAATCGCCACCTTGGTCCGCCACCCCATAGCTTTTGTCTGCCATACCCGGTATCCCACATTGCACACGAACTGCTTGGTACCCTTCAGACAGGTAGTAAGAGATTGAGTCACAGAGCCCTTCAATGTCCGCCCCAGTCGCGTGCGCGTACACCAAGGCGCCTTCGCGGCTCTTGCCACCAAAGAGCTGATACACCGGCAGACCCGCTATTTTGCCTTTGATATCCCACAACGCCATGTCAATAGCGCCGATCGCTGCCATCGATATCGGCCCGCGCCGAAAATAGGCGCCGCGGTAAAAGTACTGCCAGATGTCTTCGCTCTTACGAGGGTCCATACCAATCAGACATGGAATCAGGTAATCCCCAAGAAATTTTGCCGGCAAGGTCTCGCGGTTATTCAAGGTTGCATCCCCGAGGCCGTAGATTCCTTCGTCGGTCATGATTTTCAAGGTCACATAGTTTTTGCCAGGGCCTCCTACAAATACTTTAGCGTCTGTTATTTTCATTTCTTCATCTTCTCGCGGCCGCGTGATTTTAAATCTAGCGCAACTAATTGATTTAAGTCTTCAATCGTTTGCAGTAAGCGCGGGTTCTCGGAGATCGTGACCATTTCATCATCAACTGCACCGATGTTGTTGATCATCGCCTGCTCGGCAGTTTGTGAGTCGCGAGCAACAATGGCCTCTACCAATGCGGTGTGCTCGGCCAAAACCAGCTGTCGTTGGCGAATACCAAACTGGCGTTTTATATGACGTACTCGGTCCATTTCAGCCTTGGCAAAATTCATGACCTCCCAAACGCCCGACAAGCCTGCAAGCTCAAACAGGCTTCGGTGCAGTGCTTCGTCCAACTCAAAAAACCGATCATCGTTGTTTTCTTCTATCGCTTCTCTTTGCTCCGATAAAAGCGACTTGAGTCTGACCTGGTCGGCCGCACTCACCCCTTGGGTCGCTAATCGCTTGGCACAACCCACTTCCAATTGGGTGCGCACAAAACATGATTCCAAATAACGCTCCAAACTAACTGCGGTGACATAACTCCCACTCTTAGGTATCACTTGAACCAGCCCTTCGCGAGCAAGCCGAATGATGGCTTCCCGCACTGGTGTTTTACTGACACTGAGAGCGGCCGCAACTTCTTGCTCCACTAAGGCTGATTCGGGAGGCAACGACAGATCGACGATGCGCCTTCTCAGTAGCCGGTAGACCTGATCGACCAAGCTGCCGTGACCAGACAAATCACCCACCTTTAGAACATCCTTGAGTGGTTGAGATTTGAATGAGAGCTGGTTCGTCATGTAATCATTCTAATATATTAGTTCTATAATTAATATATTAGATAAATCAGCAAGCCAACCACCACTACATAACTGCTATGCCGTTATTCAAGTTTTCATTCATCTGCTAGCAGCGTACTATTCGCTACTCTAGTTTTGGTATCGCAAACTCAAGATCAAACCCAGCCCACTTGATGAAAACGTTCAAAAAGATATTAGTCGCCAATCGTGGTGAAATCGCCATTCGTGTTATGCGGGCCGCGCACGAGCTTGGTAAAAAAACCGTCGCCGTTTATGCCGAGCAAGACAAGCTCAGCCTACATCGCTTCAAGTCTGACGAAGCACATCAAATAGGTTTAGGCATGGGGCCGGTGGCGGCTTATCTTTCCATTGAGGAAATGATTCGCGTGGGTAAAAAGAGCGGTGCCGACGCTATTCACCCGGGTTACGGGCTACTCTCAGAGAACCCCGATTTTGTCGATGCCTGCAAGGCAAACGACATCGCCTTTATTGGCCCGAGCGCAGACATCATGCGTGCATTAGGCGACAAGGCCAGTGCACGCCGTGTTGCCATTGAAGCAGGCGTGCCAGTGATTCCAGCCACCGAGGTACTCGGCACTGATATTGCGCTAATCGAAAAACAAGCGGAGGAGATCGGCTACCCGCTTATGCTGAAAGCCAGCTGGGGTGGCGGTGGCCGCGGGATGCGACCCATCCATTCGCAAAATGAACTGGCAGCAAAGATAGACGAAGGTCGGCGTGAAGCAGAAGCCGCGTTTGGTAATGGTGAAGGCTTTCTCGAAAAGCTCATCACGCGGGCACGCCACGTAGAAGTACAGATCTTGGGCGACCATCAAGGCAATATTTATCATCTTTATGAACGCGATTGCTCAGTGCAACGTCGCAACCAAAAAGTAGTCGAACGTGCACCGGCCCCCTACTTAACTGAAGACCAACGCGCAGAAGTCTGTGAATTAGCCAAGCGCCTTTGCCAACACGTTGGCTATCAATGCGCTGGTACCGTCGAATTTTTGATGGACATGGAAAGCGACAATTTTTACTTCATTGAGGTAAACCCACGCGTCCAGGTGGAACACACAGTGACCGAAGAAGTGACTGGCATCGACATTGTACAGGCGCAAATCTTAATCACCCAAGGCGCTACGTTGGCTGAAGCAACGAATCATCCTGAGCAAGAGTCAATTCGCCTCAATGGCCACGCATTGCAAACTCGCATCACCACCGAAGATCCACAGAATAACTTTATCCCTGACTATGGGAAAATAACCGGCTACCGAAGCGCCAGCGGCATGGGTGTGCGGCTTGATGGCGGTACGGCTTATACGGGTGCAGTGATAACGCGCCATTACGACAGTCTGCTGGTCAAGGTTTCTACCCATGCGCAAACGCCCGACAAAGCCATCACGCGGATGCAACGAGCCTTGGCTGAGTTCAGGATTCGCGGCGTGAACACCAACATTGCATTTATCCAAAACCTACTGACTCACGAAGACTTTTTAAGCTATCAATATTCAACCAAGTTTATTGACGAGAGCCCCGAGCTGTTTGAGTTCAGCACCAGCCAAGACCGCGCCAGTAAAATACTCACTTTTATCGCTGAGACCAGCGTTAATGGCAACCCAGAAGTAACGGGGCCGAGCCCGAGTCGGGATGAACAACATCAACCGCTGCCAGTACCTAAATTTGCTCTCGGAGAAGCAGCCAAAGGCGTCAGACAAATTCTCGAAGCTGACGGCGCTGATGCCGTTATGGACTGGGTAAGAAATCAAAACCAAGTTTTGATCACTGACACCACGATGCGCGATGCACATCAATCTTTGCTCGCTACCCGCATGCGCTCGCTTGATATGGTTCGTATTGCACCTGCTTATTCAGCAATGGTTCCGCAGCTGTTTAGCGTTGAATGTTGGGGTGGCGCTACCTTTGATGTGGCGTACCGCTTCTTACAAGAATGTCCTTGGCAGCGTCTACGTGATTTACGCGCAGCCATGCCTAATCTGATGCCGCAAATGTTGCTGCGCGCGTCTAATGCTGTTGGCTATAAAAACTATCCGGATAACGTCGTAAAGATGTTCGTTCATCAAGCCGCCAAATCCGGCGTAGATGTATTTCGTGTGTTCGACAGCCTCAACTGGGTGGAGAACATGCGGGTTGCCATGGATGCGGTTATTGAGAGTGGCAAGATTTGCGAAGGCACTATTTGCTACACCGGTGACTTGTTCGATAAATCGCGCGACAAATACAATTTGGATTACTACCTCGAGATGGGGCATCAATTGAAAGCAGCTGGTGCCCACCTTATTGGTTTGAAAGATATGGCTGGCCTGCTCAAGCCGTCTCGCGCGACGACTTTGGTCTCAGCGCTTAAAGACGAAGTGGGGTTGCCGATTCATTTCCATACCCATGACACTTCCGGCGCGTCGGTCGCCACGGTTCTCAGCGCTTGCGATGCCGGCGTTGACATTATTGATGCCGCGTTTGACTCAATGTCAGGCGGCACCTCGCAACCTTGCCTAGGATCGATTGTAGAGGCGCTTAACTTCACGCAACGAGAGACCGGCTTAGACATTAATGCAGTTCGTGACATCAACAACTACTGGGAAAAAGTGCGTCGCCTATACGCAGATTTTGAATCCGGTTTGGAATCACCGGCGTCTGAAGTTTACTTGCATGAAATGCCCGGCGGCCAATTCACTAATTTAAAAGCACAAGCCAAGAGTATTGGCCTTGAAGACCGCTGGCCGGAAGTGGCGCAAGCCTACGCAGATGCCAACCAGATGTTTGGCGATATCGTAAAGGTCACACCTTCCAGTAAAGTGGTTGGTGATATGGCACTGATGATGGTGAGTCAAAACCTGAGCCGTAACGAAGTTGAAGACCCCGAAAAAGAAGTGGCTTTTCCAGAGTCAGTGGTGGAAATGTTGAATGGTGATTTAGGGCAACCTAAAGGCGGCTTTCCTAAACCAATCACCTCTAAGGTGCTCAAAGGCAAGGCACCGAATCTTGATCGTCCAGGAATAACGCTCAAGCCCGAAGACATTACAGCGAAACGAAAGGAGATTGAAGGCCTCGCTAATGGCATGCCCGTCGACGAAGAAGATCTAAATTCCTTTTTAATGTACCCAGAGGTGTTCAGCGCCTATTTAAACGAGCATCAAAAATTTGGCCCGGTTCGAACCTTACCCACGACCACATTCTTCTACGGCATGCAGCCCAATGAGCAGATCAGTGTTGAAATCGATCCTGGCAAGGTCTTAGAAGTAAGATGCTTGGCGATCAGCGAAACCAATCAAGAAGGCAACGTCAAAGTCTTTTTTGAACTGAATGGCCAACCACGGACCGTGGTTGTACAAGATAAGAACGCTGATTCAACAATTGCCCAACGAGAGAAAGCCGATACTAAGAATCAAAACCATATTGGCGCCCCAATGCCTGGTATTGTTGCCTCTGTTCGAGTAGAGCCAGGCACTGAAGTCAAGAAAGGTGATTTACTTTTCACAGTTGAAGCGATGAAGATGGAAACATCCATCCAAGCCGACATCGATGCCAAAGTGAAACACGTGCTCGTGAACGTGGGCGATCAAGTCGACGTTAAGGATTTGCTATTGGAATTTGAGTAGCCCTCGTTGAACCTGTACAAAAACTGTCGCGGAGCGCTGTGCTTGCTTACTCTATGCCAACTAGATTTTGTAAGGTCGTAAACACGTCTTTTTTGAACGCTTCGGACATGCCATTTTTAGACATTGCCAACAGGCCGTTAACTGTTGCACAGGCAGTGCGCGACACCGCTTTGGGATCGATCGAGGCGGCAATATCGCCTTCTCTCTGGCCTCGCTTAAGCGCCTTCTCAAAGGCTGCAACCACACGTTTTTGATTTGCCTTTACCAGCTGAGAGACTTCGCTGTCTGCTGAGAAGTCTTGCGTGCCGGTGTTTACCATCAAGCAGCCGAGCGCATTCGGCAAATTCACCGCGTCTCGCCACATTTTAAAAACACCACGCAAACAATCGATTGCCGCTTCATCCGCAGTCAACGCATTGACGACCTTGCTGGTGACGTTCTCGTCGTAGAACTGCAGTGATTTCACGAACAGTGTGTGCTTATCTGTAAAGGTTCTGTACAAGCTTTGACGCGGAATCTGCATAGCGCCCAACAAGTCGTCCATGGATGTCGCGGCATAACCCTTTTGCCAGAACACCGTCATGGCGCGCGCGAGCACTTGTGTGTCATCAAATTTTTTGGGTCGTCCGCGTGACGTTGTCTGCATAATGGAATTCGCCTAAGTTGCTCAGCTAAACGTATTACTGATATTCAAATTTACTCTATGTCAGCTGTCACTGATTCTAAACGAATCAATCTTGAATCCGCCACCGCGGCGCTGCGATGAAACGCATGCTTTTTATACTCGGGATCGCTGAGTAATGCCTGAAAGGATTTCAAATTGGGGTAGCGGATAATGAATATGCTGTCCCATTTTTCATACTCAGGCCCAATCACCGTGAGTTGTGGCGCGCCTACGTAAGCGACACTGCTACCTACACGTCTCGCCACTGGTGAAGAATGACGCCGGTATTCCGCATAAGCTTGTTCACCCGTCCAATTTTTCTTTGCGAACTCACTGCCTTCTTCGTAAACCGCTTTGTCTTTGTAGCGAATCATATTGAGCATATCCAATGGTTGGTCTACTGGCAGTTCAAGCATCGCGTCATAAGCTTTCTTGTCAGAATCAATATATGTGTTGGGAGCCGCCATTTTTTCACTCGTAGCAGAAGTTTCTGCTGAAGACGTCTTTGCATGGTGCTCGGCGAGTATGGCGGAGCTTACTCCAAACGTGAGCCCAAACATTAGCGTCAGGTTGATGATACCGTGTTTCATAATTCGTGCCTGGCAATGCCGATTAATTATAGAAAGTGGTTATACGGAGTGCTTCTAAAGTAGATGCAAAGCTGGCGTTAGTTGTTGTTGATGAAATCAATCAGCAACTGAGAAATTTCAGCTGGTTTATCGTCTTGAATAAAATGTTGGCCGCCCTCGACCATGGTATGTGCTTGCCCCTGAGCACCTGGCACCAAATTCTGCCATACCTTTTCGCGGCCCGCCATGATGACGTCTTCAGTACCGTATGCGGTTAACAGGGGCTTATCCCACTTTGCGTAAAAATCATCCATAACCTTCTGATTCTGTCGCAGTTGACTCGCCACCAAAGTTGGGAAAATTCGCACCGCGGCCAAATACTCGTTACTTGGGTAGGGTGCTGCATAGCCGGCTAACTCTTCGTCACTCAGAGTGCGCGTAGTCGCGCGCTGAAATAGTCCCGCGAAATCAAATTGTTTAGTATGACGCGCATAAGCCACCCACTTGGCAAAACTAAAACTATTGGGGTCGAGTTCTTGTACATCCCCTTCTCGCCAAACACTTAAGCGAAACAGCGGATAACCCAACCAGCCTTGTACGCCGCCCGCAGCAGGCAAGGCGGTATTGGAAAGCATAATCCGTGAAAATCGAGATGGCCGATCCGCGACCACACGCAAACCAATCAAGCCGCCCCAGTCTTGGCCAAAGAATGTCATGTTCTCAAGATCAAGCTCATCAACAAAGTTACTCATCACATCAATGTGCATTTGATAACTGTGATCATTGCTCTTAAGAGGCTTATCTGATTTACCAAAACCGACATTGTCAGGAGCGATGACTCGAAACCCCGCATCAGCTAAAACGGGAATCATATGCCGATAAAGATAGCTCCAAGACGGCTGGCCATGCAGGAGCAAAACCACTTGCCCGTCACGTGGCCCTTCATCAACGTAATGAATTCGGTACCCGAGGCTGTCCACATAATTCGCCTTAAACGGATAGTCTGGGAGGTTTTCAAACGCACTGTCTGGCGTTCGAATAACGTCGCCGACCGACCACTCCTCAGACGCCTGCGATGCAACAACAAAAATAACGCCAATCACTAAGGCGACAAGAACAATCCCGACTAATATTTTCAGCATAACAAGAGACCTATATATTGACTATATGATCACAAAATAGGTGATAGGTCACGGCAAGTCAATTATTATTTGACCAATCAGTCATAAATAGATTTCAAGATCCTCTGCGTCACTGATCATCACGGTAGCTTAATCAATACGCTAGATGTCACATTCAGAACCGCTCATAGATACTTTGTTACCTTGGTATATTTAAAGCTGGGATGCCGCTCCTGGCGGAAAATGAATGCGGAAAGCTCCGCGCGATCACCTTAGTACTCAGTTCCCATTGCATCGCCTCCATACGCCACACCGTTTGCTCTTAAATATAACTATTAAAAGCAGGGTGTATTCTCTATCTGTGCACACCCAATATTGAAACCATCAAAGTATCGAGCGGTTCATACGGATGCTTCGAAATAAGCAAATCTACTTCATCGCCAATTCGATAAATGTCATCGGTGGTGCCAGATAGGTAGAGAGTACTCCCACCGGTCTCAATCGCGTAACCGACATATCTAACCCCTTCTCTCTCCAGTAATGCCACGTCGTTAACAGTTCCCACTTCCGAGTTTTGGCTGGCTTCCGCCCAATTGGCGCCCTCTTCGATTGCTCTTGAGTAGAAAGGCACGATCCAGAATAAAGACAACAAAAGAACAAGGTGAAAAATAATAGATGTCACCATTAAGTAGTTTTTCATGACCTTCTACTCTCCGCACTAATACTGAAGTCTGCAGCGCCTATCCAATGGCAGTATCGATGTTTGCTTTTTCATATTTATTGTCACTTTAAATTTAGTCAGCTGCGATTGTAATCCCGCCTTAATGGGGCAGAGCCAAGCGATTACAGCCAAAAATTGAACGTCTTATCTTGATGCGACAAAAATAGCTAGTCTATGCGCTCCCGCCTCTCGTCCCAGATACGTAATATTTCTATACGATCCTGGGCGATCCGATAGATATATGAGAATGGAGTTCTAGGTATTGATAGTTCACGCACGTCGACCCGGTGAGTTGGATGCCCGATCTGAGGGTTTCCAGCTAAAAGTAATTCGATCGAATGAAACTGTTTTTGTGCCCTCTGCAATCCTTCTGGAAATACTTGCTCATGGTAGCGCCGTAACCAGAGTAGATCTTCTCTGGTGCTAGGCAGATAAACGATTTTCATCGCGAGAGTTTTATATCCGGTTCAGGCAGTGCTTTTTCTTGACCGGTTCCCCACGAATCGACCCAGTCGGCCATTGTACTGCTCGAAACAAACTCTCCTTCTTCTGCTAGTCCCAACGCTGCGTCAATTGCTTCTCGCTTTGCTTCAGCGGCAATAAGGTATTTTTTAATCGCCTCGTTCGCAACGAATGACTCAGATCGTCGAAGCTGATTAGCTTCTTCTTTTAGTTTTTTTCTAACATCATCATCGATGCGCACAGAAAATGGAGATGTCGCCATATTTTGATATCCTGACAAATGTATTTGTCTTAACTACATTGTATGACACCTTATTAAATTGTCAATCAGTCATCGTCAGAGTGGAGCCAAAGAATGGCTCTCAATTACTGGCGGGATAGAGCCCGGGTGGGATGGTATTATCAATAGGGTTTAATGAGTGCCATCCCCCGTTAATGGTGTACATCCTGTGTATAATGGTGCCTATGGGTGGACTTGAACCACCGACCCCAGCATTATGAATGCGGTCAAACAGGTTATTTATAATGGGGGGAAATGGACTTAAGTGCATCAAAGTGGCTGTTTATTAATTGATAAGCAAATTACTCATGTCACTTTAGTCCTCTTTAAATCACTGCAATCAGCTATCTCATTCCCCCATAATTCCCCCATTTAACATTGGTAGCATAAGGAGAGTTCATTTCATCTCAATGTTCGGCCAACTAAATGACACGGTAGCAACTAAGCTTTCTTTCGGAAGGTTTTGCCCCCGGCGAAACGCCGCGAGAAATAGTAACTGATAAATTGAGAAGTTATGGTGCGGCGCAGAGAGTAGTGAACGGGAGTTGTATTCATGATATGGCCCAATATATAGACGGCCGATAGAACATAATGGAAATTGAATATCAGGCAAAATAAACATCTAAAATCCGTTTAGCGTTTTCTAAACGCCAATGGCTTGAGGCATCGATGACCTGAGTTGAATCGATTCGAGACGGTGAACTAAAGCTGGATCGGTTAGAATTTAAGGAAACTCTTGGCCCCGCTAAAAATCAAACCCAAAGTTATTTTTGAAATATTTGAAGAGGCATATGTGCTCTTAAACGCAGAAATGCTTGCTGAATTTGGCGGGCCTTACAGTTGGGTTTTAGAAACGCTCGACTCCAATACTCATGGCTCATTCATCTCCGAAAATCATCATCATCCCGCTATCAAATATTAACCACAATCAGGCGATAAAAACTCCCCTAGTCCAGAGGTACCGACGTAATCCCGCCAATTATGATGTTGTTGACGTATACTTGTAGTCAGAAGAAAAAAAGTGTTGTTATAAGAAATGGCTAAAAAGAAGACCCCAACTTCACAATCCAACACTGCAGACACACCTTATTTCTCTCGCTCCAAAATAACTCCACCCAAACTTCACACGGGGGGAATAGAGCGAACACAATTGGTGGACGAACTCTCCGCATACCCCAAGACTCGCAAACTCACAGTACTCCAAGCACCTGCAGGTTACGGTAAAACCACAACCTTACGTCAGATCATGGAGCGCCTTCAAAAAAAAGGGTTCATTACCATCTGGTTGAATTTTGACGAAGGTGATAACGACCTGTCTCGCGCTTTGATGGTTTTTTGCATGGCGTTGGCTCAATATGACAACGCCTATAGCAAAACGAGTTACAAACTGGGTGAAGAAGTATTGGCACACCAAATCATGGAAAGCTTCAGGGGCATGTCAAAACCGGCCGCTTTGTTTTTTGACAATCTGGAAAGCCTAAAGAACCCCGCGGTTCTCGGTGTAATGGCTCGGGGAATAGCCGCGCTACCGAGCACGTGCCGAGCTTTTGTCAGCAGCCGCACACAGCCTTCCATTGGATTGGCTCGATTGGCATCCAAGGAAGAACTCACGAATGTGAATGCATCCGAATTAAGTTTCACTAAATCAGAAACAAAAACTCTGTTAAACCAGAAAGACACAAGCCCACTTAGCGCTCAACAAATTCAAACCCTGCACAGCAGAACCGACGGCTGGCCGGCGGCATTAAAATTGGCCATTTTCGCTCTCGAAGGAAGCGCTAACGCAGACAATTTGATTTCCAATTTCTCAGGCACAAACGCCTCTGTTGCGGCTTACCTCGCGGAAGAAACTCTCGCATCTCTATCCCCAGATACTCAAAAATTTCTCCTTCAGAGTAGTATCCTCGAAGAGATAGATATTGAGATATGCAACTTAGTATTACAACGAGAGGATAGTTTGACCATGTTGCTCGCGCTGCAACAACGTAATCTATTCATTAATGCTACCGACGAGAAAAATAGCCTATTTCGATACCACAGCCTATTCCACGACTTCCTGAAGAGCCAACTCTTGACAAACGACCTGAAGGGATCGCGACTATTACATAATCGCGCTTATCAGGCTTATATTGACAAAGGGCGCCCTATTCCAGCAATCCACCACGCCCTGCAATCTGACGATATCAATGTCGCAGTAGAGTTACTTACCAGACATGCAGACCAACTATTAGCAACCGGCCGTATTGGTTTGCTGACCAAGCTATTAAGCCAGCTTCCTAAACAGCAGCTTGATCAGAACATAAACCTGAAGCTGATTTACGCATTATGTGTCACCTATACACGAGGGCCACGACAAGCATATGAATTGCTTGAAGATTTAAACGAAGTAGATTTACCTGCAGAGCCGGCCGCTTACTTGCTGGCATTACGTACAACCCAGCTCGGCATGATGGATCGTATCGAAGAAGCGCACTCTCTTGGGTTAGCAACGTTGCGCAAAGTGGATGATGAGTTTCATAATGCTAGAGTTATCCTTTCTCAGGCCCTGACACAAACCAGTATAATTTTGGGTGATCATGAACAAGCACACAGCTTTAGCGATCAGTCACGATATAGCTCGGGTTCGCGGATCAATTTTTTCAATCAGACCTTGGCCGAATCGGCGGAAAGCAGTATTGACTTAATGACAGGGCACTTAAAACAAGCCAATCATAGAATCAAAACCGCTCTCAAGCTCCAGTCTGAACACACCGGCACACAAAGTCGACGCGGCATTAGCATGGCCAACATCCAACTTGCTGAGATAAGTTATGAGCAGGATGAATGTCGCGAAGCGCATGATTTACTGGCAACCAATTCTGCGCTGATCCAAGACATTGGCCCGCCAGACTCACTGATAACGGCATTGATCATTCTGTCACGTATCGTGAATTATGAAGGTGACTATGAACATGCGCTACAACTACTAATTGAACTAGAAAACAGCGGCCATCGACTCAAACTCCCCAGAGTTATCGCTAGTGCACGGCTTGAACGCGCGCACCTTTGGCTCGCTCAAGGGGACATTAAAGGAGCACAACAACAGCTTAAGCAAGCGCAGAGCACCTTTGACTGGAGTGGCGCAGACGCATTGTGGTACACAGCAAATGATACTTTGACACCTGACATAGTAAACCTACGGTTACTAACGCGCACCGGCGAGTCCGAGGAAGCGGTTTTGCTGGCACGCAAGCTGCTTATCATCGCCGAACGCGAACAACGATTGCGCAGAGCCCTTAAATTGCGGATTTTACTCGCAGAAGCTTTGTATATTAATGGACAAAAAAAATCATCTTTCCGCACGATGAGCAAAGCAATTGATTTCGCCAAGGAGCAAGGCTTTGTACGAACCTTCCTAGAAGAAGGAAATACACTCACCCCGATCTTCAATTCAATGGAGATAATCCACCCACCCTTTGATCAAGAACCGGCAAATGCCGACCCAGGTCATACACAGCCACTCGAACAGCAAGTTATCGCAGCCCAAGATAAAGTTGATCGCTTAACCAACAAAGAAATGGAAGTCTTACTTGTTCTATCTCAAGGCCTTTCGAACATATCGATGGCAGAAAAACTATTTATCTCAGAGTCAACGGTACGAACTCATCTGCGCAATATCAATATGAAGTTAAATGCCAAGAATCGTACTGAAGCAGTTCATACGGCAAGACGCATCGGACTGATTAGCTGATAAGTAAGCGTCGTCGAAGGTAGTTATTACTATGCAAACACATGATGTATGCAAGGAGCGTGGATTAGCTCATTAGCGCTCGATACTCTTCAGTCAATTTACGTTTTAGCAATTTACCATTGGGTTCGCGCGGTAAGTCATCGCGAAAATCGATCACACGCGGGCACTTGATGTGAGACAAGCGCTCACGAGAATAGTTGATAAGCTCTTCTTTCAACTCATCAGTGGGATTATTGCCTGGCTCTAGTTGTATCACAGCTCTCACCTCTTCCCCGAAGTCCGGGTGAGGCGTGCCAATAACGGCAGCATCGAAGATCTTGGGGTGGCTGATTAAAAGGTTTTCTACTTCTTGAGGGTACACATTGACGCCTCCAGAAATAATCATATTGCTCTTGCGATCTGTTAAATACAGATAGCCGTTTTCATCCACATGACCAATGTCACCAACACTAGCCCAACCCTTATCGTTGTATGCTTCCGACGTTTTTTCTTCATCGTTGTGGTAACTGAATTTGGGGCCATCGCTAAAGTAGACGAGGCCGTCTTCCCCTGCGGAGCACTCATTACCTTGCTCGTTCACAATATGCACCACACCTAAGAGAGCTCGACCAACAGTCCCAGGGTTATCGATCCAATCCTGACAGGTCGCTAGGGTCATGCCAATTGTTTCGGTGCACGAGTAGTATTCGAATAAGATTGGGCCTAACCAATCAATCATCGCTTTTTTCACAGGAATCGGACAAGGTGCAGCGGCATGAACAGCCATCTTCAAACTCGACAAGTCATACTGGGTTTTCTCAGCGTCACTCAGAGCCAACAATCGACTAAACATGGTTGGTACCCACTGACTATGTGTTACTCCGTAAGACTCGATAGCGCTTAGCGCTTCCAATGGTATAAACTTTTGCATCACTACCAAGGTTCCACCTAGAGCTGTCACTCCCTGCCCCCACTTGAGAGGAGCCGCATGGTAAAAAGGTGCTGGAGAAAGATAAACAGTATTCTGGTCGACCCCAAACCCCTTTGCCAACAAACCCGCTATCACACAGGTACTCCCAAGAGGTAATCCGGTCAACGCAGGTTTTACACCCTTGGGCACTCCGGTAGTTCCTGATGAATACAGCATTTCACTGCCTTCGAGAGTATTGGTGACTGGCTCGCATCCGAAACTGTCATAGGAATCTTTCAAGAGTGGAAGATCACCA
>CALJJR010000134.1 GCA_937973905.1 uncultured Arenicella sp.
GGCAACAAAGACATACCGACTTGCTGGGCTGCCTCACGTAAAATTTTGCTGCGTTGTGTAAGTGGGTGCGGCGGGCACGGGTAAACCTCTCGCTCGGCCTTAAAGGGGTTGCCAATCTCACCGGCTACGCCGAGCAATTGTTCTGCTTGGCTGTAGTAGGGCGCTAAATCTTGATAGCTGATCGGCCAATCCACACCCCAACCATACTCGCTGGCGTTTCTAAACGCGAACTCAGGCAAGCGATGAGCTTCGCCTTGGTAGTGGAGTGTGCTGCCGCCCACACCATGCACACGATGGTAGCGAAAAGCGCCTCGTTGTGAGGGCTTATCTTCAGCGTGCTTCTGGTCGATGGTAGTTTCGTTTTTGAGCGCAGTTTCAAGCGGGTCGGTGCGCAGATCCCAATCGGTAAAATTGAGGATGTAGTCAGTCTCAGGTTGATAACGAGGGCCACGTTCGAGCAGCGCGACTTTAAAACCAGCCTCACACAATCGCAGTGCGGTAAACCCGCCGCCAGCACCCGAGCCAACAATGGCAACATCAAATTCTTTGCTCATGTGTCGCTGCCACTAAGGTAAACATTGGGGGCTTGATAACCCAAGCTTTGATGGCCGGTTTCAGTACGGTAGTAGCGCCGTAAAATTTCGGTTCTTAAGTTTATTAACTGGTGGCGCTGCGCACTCGGCGCGTTCTGCAACAGCTCTAGAATGAGTTTCTCGCGCTCGTCAATATCAAGCTCAGTAAACGACGTTTGATACCGTCGCTTGGCTTGATTATCAATAAACTCAATTGCATTCGAGAGAAAGTCGAAACGGGTACTGCCCGCGTTTTTAAGTTCAGTGAGTTGCTGATCTATGCCTAGATCAAGTGCGCCCGGATGCTCGTCGGCGGGCAATATCGTATCGCAAATCGAGCTCATCAAAGATGGTGGTGCTTTGCGGCTATTAGGGTTACAAGCAGCTAAGAACGGCGAAACGAGCGCTGCGCCGCCGCCCAACATAAATAGACGTCGTGAACGGAGGCCAACTGAAGCGCGGGTTTTCAACAGTGTTTTGGGACCATGCTTGGGCATAAAAAACAGACTTTTGTCCATTGCGTAGGAAAACGAGATACTTTACGCTTTGAACACTAACGTAGGGCTAACAAGAGCCGTAAAGGCCTCGGGTGAATTCATGACAAAAGATCGAAACGATGATGACAGTCTCGGCTGCTCTAACTTTCAAGAGGAAGAGCTGACTGTAAACCAAGATGCTCAAGCAACCAACCCCCAGCGTCGGCGTGCCGTCATCGCTGCTGCGACAGGTGCCTCGTTTGTAGCTTGGCATAAACCGATTATCAGCGCCGTGATGTTGCCAGCGCATGCGCAGACTTCCGGTGATACAGATACTGACACTGACACTGACACAGATACGGATACTGACACAGACGCGCCTCCACCGCCGCCTCCTCCACCTCCACCACCTCCACCGCCGCCAGTAACGGCTTCGGCTTTCTTCGGTGCCAATGTTGACCCTGGCCCGCTGGTGAAAATGGAGCGATCTTTACTGGATTATGTGATTCCTCAAGCAGTTGCTGGTAGCGCATCAATGTCGGGCGGTTACACCGTGGCTATCAGTGCAACAGATTCCGAGGGAGAAACCTTCAGTGTTGGTGTGTTTGAAACCATCAATAATATTGAAGGCTTTGATACCGCTGAAGTGATTTATGAGGGTACGGTAACCGTCGCTGGCGGAGGTACTCTACAAGCTTCGCAAAACCCGTGCGGGCTTGAATCAATCTCACCGCTTGAAGTGTCAGTAGGCAATGTGGGTGAAACAGACTTTGTTCTAAATATCACCAGCCGCAGCCAATCGTTGACCGTTCCTGCCGGTGAAGGTTCTCTGCCTGTACCAATGTGTGTTGAGGGTGCCGTAGCTCGTTCATATCGAATTCAAGGTGATACTGGCGGTTTTAGTCAGGCTGAGCCTTCATTATTAGATGTGCTTATCCCCGTGGCCAACGCTGGTATTCGCCCGAGTGAACCACGGTCGTATACGGTTTCTGCCGAGGAGACGGCGCCGGGCAGCGACGAGTTTAATATTACGGTGCTTGAGGTCGACCCAGACCCAGAATCCAGAGCTTTTACAGAGGTTCAATCAACATTCAGCGGTCAGCTTTCGGCCATGGGCGGTGGCGGCACACTCGGCTTGTTGCAATCCGGTTGTGAGGATGCACCGATGACGTCGATCAATGCTGAAATCACCTCAATTTCCGACACCGAGCTTGTTTTGTTGCTCTCTAATCGTGAGGTTGAATTGCGGCTTGAGCCGGGAAGTTTGGTGGTAGGCAGCCCAATGTGCACGGAAGCGCCATTGACGGATTTTGCTACTTTCAACGCTGGCGGTATTTTTGCGCATCAGCCGCGTAGCATTGGCGATCAAGTGCTTGATCTTATCGTGCCTTCCGCGAAGGCTCAGCAAGGTAGTGAATCTGCTGCCGTAGCCATCGCCCAGTCTTCTACCGTTTATCAAGTAGCGGTTAATGCCCGAGGTGATGATATTTTTGAGGGCACCCTCACTTTGGATGAGTCAGGAGTACTGAGTAACATCGAATCGTGTTTTGAGGGTGGCCGTTCAACTGAAGGCGTTATTAGTCTCAATGGTGGAGGAATGACATTTGTCTCTGGTAATCTGGAACTCGAGTTGGAGCTAGCGCCAGCGCGAGACCCGATGCTTCCTGGCTTAATCTGCG